>JAHKKL010000368.1 GCA_020027635.1 Gammaproteobacteria bacterium | reverse complement strand
ACAGGGCTTCCGCGTTGAAGATGAAGGCATAGACAGGCATCATCGCCTTGAATGTCCCGCCCATGTACTGCATGAAGCTCGGATAGAACCAGATGAACAACCCCAGCATCATGCTCCCCACCACGGCCGTCAGCGACATGGCCAGCAGCGCGACGCGCAGAAAATCACGGGCCGTCTGGTCGTACCGCAGTGCCGCCGCCCGGTCGCGCGTGACGAGACCGGCAAACTCCAGGATCACGCAGAAAATAGGAAGTGCGAGCACGAAGCCGCCGAAATAGGTGTGCTGCTGGGTGACAAACCAGACGAACGTGCGGTTGTCCAGCGAGCCATAGCGGGGATAGGCCGACGCATCGCCTGCCGGCGCCGGCGGACCATTGGGAACACCCGGCGTCTTGTAATAGACATCCGTGGCCGTCTCGGTTGCAGGCCCCGCACTGTTCTCTGCCACGGTTGCGGCACCGAGCGGCACCGCGAGCAGCGCCAGCACGAACATGACGGCAGCCCATGCAACTGGCTTTGACTGAAGATGATTGATCATGCGTCGTTCAACTGTGTTTTCCTGCAATGACCGTCGGAGAGGGAATCGTGGACATCACCTCAGGCGGCGGGCCGCCTGGTCCGAGAGTCGGCTGTTTCGACAGAATACCCATCACAAACGGGCAGCGCAACAGGGAAGGCGGGACCATCTGTCGAAGCTGATTTTCCACATGCCGGCGAGTTCCCAGGTAATAGCAATACATTGTCATCATACCGGCCACGGCACCGGCAATCGCGCCCCGCGTCAGGCTGCCACTCACGTCAGCTTGCACCACAAAGAACATGAGCCCGGCCCACGAGAGGTAATAGGTCGCGGCAAAAGCGAGACCGGGCCACCACCAATAGCGAAACAGTTCCATCCATCCGGCCGCGCTCATCATGGCGTTCCACCCGCCGGGCCGTTGTTCGCCCGCCAGATAAGCCCACACGGACAGGCTCCCGGCGCACAGCGTCACCAGGATCAACTGGGCCACTCCTGTTGCCGCCAGGTCATGCACCGTGCCCAGAGCAACCGCCATCACCCCACACCCCAACGCCGGAAACAGCGCCCAACGGACGATCTGTCCGGTGCGGGCGCCGACGGTGTCTCTGAAGCTCGCACCGTCTGGAAATGTCACGATCGGTTCGCCCTGCTGCTGGAGGCGGCGGACATGGCCGATCTCGAACACATCGCGCGCGACAGACGTACAGGCAATGATGATCGCCATCATCGCCGGGCCGTCCGGATGCTGGAGAAAATCGTAATTGGCCAGAATCTTCAGCAAGGCCAGCACCATCAACGACAACTGTACGCCATAGACGAACCCGATCCATCCGACCAGCCAGGCCAGCCGGCGCATGCCGTCTTCGCGCCACGCTTGAGCAAGAGACACCTGGCGTCCCATCCGATAGGACCAGACCGCCGTCGCCGCCGACACCACACCGCTCACGGCCAGCAACGTGATCGCATCCGAAAGCGGGACGATCTGTTTCGTCAGGCGATAGATGACAAAAGCCACGAGGCCAGGGGCAAGCATCACCAGCCGCTTGCGCTTGCGGACTGGCTCTGCCGTCACCGCCAGCGCCAGGGAAGGGAGCACTCGTAAGGCCATCCGATGCAGCATATCGACCCCGTTAGGCGTGAGGCGTGAAACGTAAGGCGAAGCCCTGCCCCCACGTTTAACATTTCACGTTTTACCTTTTACGTCTTCTGTGCCGCCATCCCGAAATACCTGGCTTTGACTTCTTCCATCAGCGCGACGGTCACCGTGGCTTGCCCTCGCTCCAGCGCGGTCCGTTCCAATTCGACTTTCGCCATGGCACGGATCGGCCCCGGCACATTATCCAGCCGCCGTTCGGCTTCAAGATCCCACGCGACCGTCCCGCCATTTTGCGCCTGGGCCAGCAGGGCAAAAGAGATGACCCGTTGTTCTTTCGAACGCGCATAGTCCTCGGCCGTTTGGCGGACAAGCGGCGCGACGTACGGCGGCATGCGGTCCAGCACATGCCGGGCCTCGTCGGTCCACATGAGCCGGTCCACCAACTTCGTTGCCTCTGCGATGGGCGCTTCCGTCCCGACTTTCCAGTGGCACCCGCCACACGCGAACCGTACGAACCAGACCGGCGCGCGGCCGTCCATCCGCTCTTCGATTCCTTCCGTATGCATCCAGCGCCCGCAGCCGCAGGTCAGCATGGCGAAACCCAGTTACGAGTGATGAGTGACGAGTAATCAGTTTTGAGATTCTGTTTCATCCGACTCATCACGCATCACTTATTACTCATCACTGCTCACTTATCCAATTTTCCCCGGATACAGAATGTAAAGCATCGTGTACGTGAGACTGCCGGTCACGAACAGCACGCAATACACGATCATCGTAAACAGACCCAGCGCCCTGTGCCGCCGTTCGCCGTTCGGCCAGATCCGCTGAATGGCCATTTCCACGGCAAAGACGATCCCGATCAGGATCACGAACCCGAGATAGACCTCCAGCTTGCGCACCGCAGAACCCCGACACGGGCGTGACGACGACCGGTCAGTGCTGCGATCCGCTCGGCAAGTCCACGACCCTGCCCGCGTGCAATGCGTATCGAACCGTCGGCAAGTTCGTCGCCGCCGCGGCCGAGATCACCGACCAGCCGCGCAACTCTCTCCCGCCGGTTTGCCAGTAGAGGGGCGACGCCTGGCGTTCATGCATCGCTGTCATCGTCTTTCCCTTTTCCTCGCTGGTGTCGCGCTGCTCGCAACGGTCGTCGTGCCGCGATCGGCGCGCGCCGGCGGTCCGGAGTTTCCCGCGGACGGCACGATCGGTCTCGGTCGTGGAGGTGCGCGCGCAGCGCGTGCGGATGAACCGGCGATCATGACGCGCAACCCCGCTGGCCTCGCGCTGCTGTGGGGCAGCCAAGCCACCGCGGGCATCCGCATTGGGATCGTGGATGCCTGTTTT
>JAHKKL010000367.1 GCA_020027635.1 Gammaproteobacteria bacterium | reverse complement strand
CGAACCATGAACGGACAAATCGCCTGACATTTATGGCATTTCCCGTTCACCCTTCGACAAGCTCAGGGCGAACGGGAGACTTGATCAGAGCTTCCTTAGTAATGTATTGATAATTTTCTCATATATCAACGACAGTCTATCAAGGTCACTGACACTAACACATTCATTTACCTTGTGGATAGTTGCGTTAACCGGTCCGAGTTCCAGCACCTGGCTGCCGAGCGGGGCGATGAAGCGCCCATCGGAGGTGCCGCCGCTGGTGGACAGTTCGGCAGGGTGCCCGCAGACGTCCCCGATCGCCTCCCTCGCGGCGGCGACCAGCTCACCCGGGGGAGTCAGGAACGGATGGCCGGAGAGCTTCCAGTCGATCGCGAACTTTAGTCCATGGCGGTTCAGCAACGCGGTGATACGCGACTGCAGCGATTCCACGGTCGATTCCGTGGAGAAGCGCAGATTGAACCAGACCTCCAGTGCGCCGGGTATGACATTTTCAACCCCCGTTCCCGCCCGGATATTGGATATCTGGAACGTGGTGGGCGGGAAGTACGCATTGCCCTGGTCCCATTCGATGGCAACCAGTTCGGCGAGCGCCGGGGCGGCGCGATGGATCGGGTTGTCGGCGAACTGGGGATAGGCGACATGGCCCTGTTGTCCGTAAACCCTGAGGATGCCGCCGAGGGATCCACGTCGACCGTTCTTGATGACGTCGCCGAGTTCCTGCCGGCTGGACGGTTCGCCGACCAGGCAGAAGTCGATGCGATCGCCGCGGGCGACGAGGCGTTCCACCACCTTGACGGTCCCGTCGGTCGCCGGCCCTTCCTCGTCGCTGGTGATCAGGAAGCTGAGGGACCCGCCGTGCCGCGGGTGGCTCGCGACGAACCGCTCGCAGGCCGTGACCATCGCCGCGATGCTGCCTTTCATGTCGGCCGCGCCGCGTCCATAGAGATGGCCGTCCCGGATCTGCGGAGTGAAGGGGTCGGATGTCCACTGATCCGCCGGACCCGGCGGTACGACATCGGTGTGCCCGGCAAAGGTAAACACGGGAGCGCCGCTGCCGCGCCGCGCCCACAGGTTGTCGACGCCGCTGGAATGCAGATGTTCGACTTCGAAGCCGATCTTCTCCAGTCGTGCGGCCAGCAGGGTCTGGCAACCCTGATCATCCGGTGTTACGGACGGGCGTCGAAGCAGTTCACAGGCGAGTTCCAGTGTCGGGCTCACGGCCGTGGCTCATGAAAACAGGGAAGTATAGTGCGCGTCGCTGAAACCGAGATAACGCGCGGTGCCGAGTTCGAGCAGCGGTCGCTTGATGATGGCGGGGTGCGCCTGCATGAGCTTCCGGGCGCGGGCGGCGTCGAGCGGCTCGCGCGCCTCGCTGGGCAGTTGCCGCCAGGTCGTTCCACGGCGGTTGATGAGATTCTCCCAGCCGAGGTCCCCGATCCAAGCGTCCAGCAGCTCATCGCCCAGCCCGTCGCCGCGCAGGTCGTGAAAGCGGTAGTCAATCTGATGATCCGCCAGCCAGCGCCGCGCCTTCCTGACGGTGTCGCAGTTTTTGATGCCGTAGAGGATTACCATGTTGGCCGTATAGTCCTGAATCCGAAATGTTTACCGCAGAGTCGCAGAGAACGCAAAGATTATGATTTATTGATTTTATTACTGAATAAGGGACAGATCCTTTATCCAGTATGTCCGTGTATTTTTTACAGGGTTCAATAGCCGGTGACTTCCTCTGCGTTCCCCGTGTCTCTGCGGTGAATTAAGGAAAACCTGATCAAGTCGGGCATATTGTCATTGCGAGCGCAGCGAAGCAATCTCATAAACGTAATATCAAGGATTTGGAGATTGCTTCGTCACATGCGTTCCTCGGTAACTGCTCCATGCGTTACTCTACCTCCTGCATCCATGCAGTCGTCGCAATGACGACTTATTCAGAGCTTCCTTAAACTGGAATCCGTCCTCAGATATCGCGCAACAGCTCGTTGATGCCGACCTTGGAGCGGGTCTTCTCGTCGACGCGCTTGACGATGACGGCGCAGTACAGGCTGTACTTGCCGTCAGCGGACGGCAGGTTGCCGGAAACGACGACCGAGCCGGCCGGCACCCGGCCATAGAGGATCTCTCCCGTGGTGCGGTCGTAGATGCGCGTGCTCTGCCCGATATAAACCCCCATGGAGATGACCGAGCCTTCCTCGACGATGACCCCTTCGACCACCTCGGAACGGGCGCCGATGAAGCAGTTGTCCTCGATGATGGTGGGCGCGGCCTGCACCGGCTCCAGCACGCCGCCGATGCCGACGCCGCCGGAGAGGTGCACGTTCTTGCCGATCTGGGCGCAGGAGCCGACCGTCGCCCAGGTGTCGACCATCGTGCCGCTGTCGACATAGGCGCCGATATTGACATAGGAGGGCATCAGCACGGCGCCGGGAGCGATATAGGCACCCTTGCGTGCCGTGGCCGGCGGCACCACCCGCACACCGCCTTCGCGGAATTCACGCGGGTTCGTGTCCGCGTACTTCGCGGGCACCTTGTCGTAGTAGTTGGTGTAGCCGCCCCGTATGCAGACATTGTCCTCGATGCGGAATGACAGCAGGACGGCCTTCTTCAGCCAGTCGTTGACGACCCACTGCCCGTTCTTTTTCTCGGCGACCCGGGCGACGCCGCGGTCGAGCCGGTCGATCGCTTCCAGCGTGGCTTCCTTGACATGCGTTTCCACGTTGCGCGGGGTGATGTCCGCGCGCCGCTCAAAGGCTTGTTCGATCGTGGCCTGAATATCATTCATGGCGGAGGTGCTCCCCTGGGTTGGTGTTTCCATGTCTCGACATGACTGTCATGGTGTTTCTGTCGTGAAAAATTGCCGGCTATGATAGCCGCCTACAGCGAGACAATATACGATTTCATCCGCTGCGCGGCTTCGATGCAGTCCTCGAGCGGGGCGACCAGCGCCATGCGCACGCGGTTCTGCCCCGG
>JAHKKL010000366.1 GCA_020027635.1 Gammaproteobacteria bacterium | reverse complement strand
GCATACTGGATCGATGGTACTCATTCAGCCTCTCACGTGGACCCACAGGTTCACAGGCGCCGTTCAGCCCACCCATGCCGTCCGAGGAACATCGTAGGGTGCGCCGTGCGCACCGGTAGTAAATGGTTAATGCCACACGGTGCGCACGGCGCACCCTACGGCTACAAACGGCTGCGGCTCGACTGGGTCCGAGAGGATGACTCGACACCTACGCCTGCAGTCGCTTTCTCACCAGAACAAGGGCGATAGCGTAGCTGACGGCCGCATAGAGCAGGAGCACCGTGATGTGCAGCAGTGGCTGGGTCAGTTCCGCGCCGGCGACGAGAGAGCGGGTCAGCATCACGGCATGGGTCAGCGGCAGCACCTGAACGGCGCCCTGCACGGCGGCGGGCAACGACTCGATGGGATAGAACACGCCGCACAGGATGTACATCGGCGTGACGATCAGCACAAAGTAGTAATTGAAGAAGTCGTAGTTGTAGGCGAGCGAACTCATGATCAGGGCGAGACCCGCGAAACACAGCCCGATCAGAAACACGACCGGAATCACCCACACCGCCTGCCAGCTTTCGACGACACCCAGCACCGCGGCGACGGCCAGGATGGCCATGCCGCTGAACAGGCTCTTGGTGGCGCACCAGAGCATTTCACCGGCCAGGATATCGTCGATCTCGAGCGGTGTGGCGAGGATGGCTTCGTAGGTTTTCTGCGGCACCATGCGGGTAAACACCGAATACATCCCTTCAAAGCTGGCGGTGGTCATGGCCGAAGAGGCAATGATGCCGGATGACAGAAAAGCGAGATACGGCATGCCGGACATATCGCCGACGAAGCGCCCCAGGCCGAAACCCAGTCCCAGCAGATAGATCAACGGCTCGCCGAAATTCATCAGAATGGCCGGCACCAGCAGCTTGCGCCAGACGAGGATGTTGCGCCGCCACACGGCCAGCGCGCCGGGACGGATCCGGGGAGTTCGCCAGCGTCTCATCAGTCGCGCAGCTCCCGTCCGGTCAGCCGCAGAAACACATCTTCCAGCCCCGTCGGACGATGGATGTACTTGAGATCATGCCGGAGCTTGAGTGTCTCGATCAGCGGCGCGAATTGCTGCGAATAGCAGTAAATGCTGGACCCCATACGCTCCATGCGGCACCCGGACGATTCGGCCAGTTGCAGAAACGCATCGCCCTTCTCACCCCGCACCTCGATGACTTCCGGCTCCACGTGCCGTTCGATGAGCTGTCGCGGCGAACCCTGGGCGAGGATGCGGCCACGATCCATGATGACCAGCTCATCGCACAGGCGCTCGGCCTCTTCCATGTAGTGGGTGGTCAGCAGCAGGGTCTTGCCGCGCGCCTTGAGTTCGCTCAGCCGCCCCCAGATCACGTGGCGCGCCTGCGGGTCCAGTCCGGTGGTTGGCTCGTCCAGCACCACCAGCTCCGGGTCATTGATCAGGGCGCGCGCGATGGTCAAGCGCCGCCGCATGCCGCCGGAGAGGGTATCGGTCTTCGCCGCGCGCCGGTCGGAGAGCGAAACGAATTCCAGCAAGGCCTCGATGCGCGCGGCGACCTGCGCGCGCGCCAGGCCGAAGTAGGACGCATAGATGTGCAGATTCTCCTCGACCGTGAAGTCGGGGTCGAGGTTGTCGGCCTGGGGAACAATGCCGACGCGGGCGCGTATCGCCGAGGCATGGCCGGCGACCGGCAGACCGAACACCGAGAGCGTGCCACCGCTCGGCGGCGTCAGGCCCATCGTCATGCGCAGCGTCGTGGTCTTGCCGGCCCCGTTGGGACCGACGAAACCGAAGCACCTGCCCGGGTAGATATCAAACGCGATGCCGTCGACAGCCTGTTGATCACCAAACCGTTTGGTGAGACCGCGAGCGGAGATCACCGGCTTGCCGGAATCCGTGGCGGCCGGCGCCGAAGCCGTCATATCAATGACCCGCCGCATCCTGAACAAACTCCTGCAGGCACTGACCGGGCTGCCATGCCGCCAGTTGCCGTTGCGCCTCCGCCAGTTGTTCAGGGCTGAGTTCCGCCGTGACCTGTGCCAGTTTTTCCGCCGCCTGCGTCTCGCCGCCTTTCGCCGCCAGGCTGTACCAGACCCAGGCGCGCACGGGATCGACTTTCTGACCGTAAGCGCCCTGGTAATAAATATCGCCAATGTGTAACTGCGCATCGGCATGACCCAGATCGGCATTCGGGCAATAGGTGCCGGCTTCCTTGACGACACCTTGTGTCATGGCTTCCTCTTGCGCGGATACGCTGGTGACGACATCGTTCTCATCGAAACGGACAAACACCGTCCAGGGATGTCCTCCAGGATGGGCGGGGTTAAAGGGTGGCTTGAGCACTCTGCGATTCGTTGCATCGTAGAGTATCGCGCCCTCCCCACTCGACAATACCCGTACATCCGGGTTCAACGGTATGAAGATGAGCGTCACGTCCGTCCAGCCAAAATACCGAAAGAGTTTCCCGGAACTTTTCTCCTCATCCGGCCGTCCCAGTCGCTTCAGGACCTCCTCCCTGGTCGTGATGCCGGGTTTTATGGTATCCAGCTTGTTGATCGCATCGTACCTGTCCCATACAGGGGGTATGTAGGGGGGTTGTATGTAGCATGACAAGATCAATGGCACCGCGCAGAGCATGAGTACCCTGGGTAGCCATCTGATAACCGCTCTCTTCATCCCGATGTATTTCTCCGAGACCTGATCCCGAGTGAACCGGAACCGGCGCTGTTCCGTTCGGGGTTCAGAAACCCTATTCTCAGGGTCCTGTAATTACCCCGCAATCCCCGCTATTGAATTATACGTCCGGGCCGCCACACTCCTGATATACCGGCTCTGTGCCGCTGTTGCGTGTTGAGTGTACACACGAGGAGGACAGACATCATGGCGGAAGAATCCCTTACCTTGGCCCCGAGAAACCACGACAAGCTCGGCATCGTTCATTGTGGCGTGACCCGG
>JAHKKL010000365.1 GCA_020027635.1 Gammaproteobacteria bacterium | reverse complement strand
GCAGGAGCTGGCCATCACGAGAGATGACGCCCTCCCCAAGTGGAACTACAAGATCAGACCCAAATGAAAACCGGGAGTTATTTCTGCGCGGACCCTTAGTGTGTGCAGCACAGTTTGATAATCTGAAATGACCCCGTTTGTCTTGCCAAGGTCCACGCACTGCTACCGGTCACGGTTGTGATGTCGAATGCGACGCGCCCCGTAGGCGCGCCGCGATCGATGACTGGATTTATCGCCCGTTCATTTCACAACAGGCTGCGCAGCATCCAGGCGTTCTTCTCGTGCACCTGCATGCGCTGCGTCAGCAGGTCCGCGCTCGGTTGATCGCTCGCCCGGTCCGCGTCCGCAAAGACGGCGCGGGCGGTGCGCACGACCGCCTCCTGCCCCGCGACCAGTTCGCGGATCATGTCCTCGGCCTTGGGTACGCCCCGCGCCTCCTCGATCGAGCTCAGGCGCGTGAACTCCGCATAACTGCCCGGCGCCGGGAAATCCAGGGCGCGGATGCGCTCGGCGATCTCATCCACCGCCAATGCCAGCTCCGTGTACTGCGTCTCGAACATGAGGTGCAGCGTATTGAACATCGGGCCGGTGACGTTCCAGTGAAAATTGTGGGTCTTGAGATAGAGCGTGTAGCTGTCGGCGAGCAGCCGTGACAGACCCTCGGCGATGGCCGCGCGATCCTTCTCGTTGATTCCGATATTGATGTCCATGTTGATCTCCTCTGTAATCAGGTTAACGAAGTTTCACCTGGCGCATCTGGATTTCGCGCGGCACCCTCTGCAGGGCGCCGACGAGGTTGCCGATCAGACGCTGCTTCTCCGCGGCGCTCATGAGCCGGAACAGCTTGCCGGGCTGGGTCCAGTAGTCCTCGTTGCCGGCCCAGTGGTCGTAACGATCGGCGTTGCCGGAGACGGCGAGCGGCGGCTCCTTCACGCCCGGGTCCTCGACCGGTCCATTGAAGCTGTTCGGCTGGTACACCGGCGCGCCGCCGCCATTGCCGTCGAAGCGCAGGTGCCCGTCGCGGTGGTAGCTGTGCATCGGGCAGCGCGGCTTGTTGACCGGTAGCGCCGCGTAGTTGACGCCGATGCGGTAGCGATGCGCATCCGGGTAGGAGAGCAGCCGCGCCTGCAGCATCTTGTCGGGCGAGGCCCCCATGCCGGGCGGCAGGTTGGCCGGCTCGAACGCCGCCTGCTCGACCTCGGCGAAGTAGTTCTCCGGGTTGCGGTTGAGTTCGAGCACCCCGGCCTCGATCAGCGGGTAATCCCGGTGCGGCCAGACTTTGGTGAGATCAAACGGATGGATCGCGTAGGTCTCGGCCTCTTCCTCCGGCATCACCTGCAGCATCACCCGCCACTTCGGGTAGTCGCCCTGCTCGATCGCCTCATGCAGATCGCGCCGGTGGCAGTCCGGGTCCTCGCCGGCCAGTTTGGTGGCCTCGGCCGCGGTGAGACACTGGATGCCCTGCAGGGTCTTGAAATGCCACTTCACCCAGAAGCGCTCGCCTCTGGCGTTCCACAGGCTGTAGGTGTGGCTCGAGTAGCCGTTCATGTTGCGATAGGTCGCCGGGATGCCGCGATCGCCGAACAGCCACGTGACCTGATGCAAAGACTCCGGCGACAGCGACCAGAAGTCCCACTGCATGGTGGCATCCCGCAGGCCGGTGTCCGGCAGGCGTTTCTGGCTGTGAATGAAATCCGAGAACTTCAGGGGATCGCGGATGAAGAACACCGGTGTGTTGTTGCCGACCATGTCCCAGTTGCCTTCCTCGGTGTAGAACTTGACGGCGAAGCCGCGCGGGTCGCGCGCGGTGTCGGCGCTGCCGAGCTCGCCGGCCACGGTGGAGAAGCGCGCGAAGACCCCGCACTCCTTGCCGACCTTCTCGAACAGCCGGGCGCGCGTGTACCCGGAGATATCGCCGGTCACCCTGAAGGTACCGTAGGCGCCCGCGCCCTTGGCGTGCACCACGCGCTCGGGCACGCGCTCGCGGTTGAAGTGCGCCATTTTTTCCATCAGTTGATAATCCGCCAGCACCGGCCCGCGCGGCCCGGCCGTCAGCGAATTCTGGTTGTCGGCCACGGGCACGCCCGCGGCGGTGGTCATGACCGGGCACTGCGGTTTGTCGGTCTTCATGGTTGCGTCTCCTTCCTCAGCATTCAATACAAACAATTGTAGGTACACGCCTAGCGGGCAGGGTGCGACTCCCTGGGAGTTGCGGCCGACCGGCGGGGTTCCCATGTGAGACAGCTTAGGCGGGTGATAAGGACACGGCTAATTGATTGTCGGCATGGCGGCGATAGCCGCCGGCTATCGGCCCCGATGGCCCGGGAGTCAGGCTCAGGCGGCGGGGTCGCCGAGGTAGACCACACAGTCGAGCGCGCAGGCGCGGATCGCCTGGCGCAGCGCCTCGATCGCCTTCGGGCGCGGGAAGCTCACGCGCCAGGCGAGCGCCACGCACCGTCGCGGCGGGTCGGCGAACGGCCGCACCATCGTCAGCTCCGACCGATAGTGGCCCGGCCCCTCGGTCGCCGTGCACGGCAGCACGGTGACACCCATGCCCGATGCCACCATGTGGCGGATGGTTTCGAGCGAGCTGCCCTCGAACGTCTTCTGCAACCCGGCATCGAGGGATAACGGGGTGACGCAACCGGGGCAGGCTTCGACGACCTGATCGCGGAAGCAGTGTCCGGCGCCCAGCAGCAAGACGGTCTCGGAGCCGAGATCGTCGGTGGTAATCGCCTCGCGTCTGTGCCAGGCATGTGCCGCCGGCGCCATGGCGACAAACGGCTCGTCGTACAACGGCAGAGTAACGACACCCGGCTCCTCGAACGGCAGACAAACGATGACCACATCCAGTTCGCCCTGCACAAGACGTTCGCGCAGCCGCGCCGTGTAGTTTTCTTCGATCACCAGCGGCATGCGCGGCGCCGATTCGTGCAGCACCGGCACCAGGCGCGGAAAGAGGTAAGGGCCGACGGTGTAGATGGCGCCGATGCGCAACGGTCCGGCGAGCGGATCATGTGCCTGCCGGGCGATGTGCCTGACGCCCTCCAGCTCCTCGAGCACGCGGCGCGCCTGCTCGACGATGCGCTCGCCCACCGGCGTGACCGCGACCTCGATCTTGCCGCGTTCGAACAGGGCGACGCCAAGTTCGTCTTCCAGCTTCTTTACCGCCACGCTCAGCGTCGGCTGGCTGACATGACAGACCTCGGCCGCGCGTCCGAAATGGCGTTCGCGCGCGAGCGCCACGATATAGCGAAGTTCGGTGAGGGTCATGGTGGCGTGATTCTAGCGCATGGTGTCCCGGATGCGCTCAGGTGCGTCGCAGGTCGAAACAGTGGTCACTCAAGGACCCGGCCGGTGGCATGACGGCATCGGGCGCCGTGTTTGCCGCGATCTCTTCCACCACGAAGCGCTCACGTATCCGCCGTTGCGCCTCCTCGAGCGAGTCGGGCAGACCGTCGTAGGGTTCCCCCTGGGGCTGCCAGTCGTGCAGGGTCACGCGCAGCCCGCGCTCCGCACCGGGCGGCAGCAGGGTAAGCACAATCGGCCCCTGCGCGCCGATGCCCGGATGCAGTCCCGTCCAGGGCACGAAAGCGCGATAGCGCAGCCCCCTGATGAACACCGGCCCGGACTCGTCCTGTTCCCGGCACAACGGGGCCCGGTAGCGATTAGCCAGCAGTTGCCAACTGTCGAGATCGGGGGCATTAGCGCCGCAAGGCCG
>JAHKKL010000364.1 GCA_020027635.1 Gammaproteobacteria bacterium | reverse complement strand
GTGGATCGTGTGGCGCGCCTCCCGGCCGACGGGCCAGGATCTCGAGGATTACCGGGCGCTGCTGCAACAGGGTTTGATCCGCCCCGGCAAGCTCGAGCTCTACATCATGAACCTCGACGAACGCAAACCGATCCGGCTCACCGACAACGGCGCCGCCAATTTCGGTCCCTACTGGCACCCCGATGGCCGCCACATCATCTTCGCCTCCAACAGGGATGACCCGCAGGGGCGCAACTTCGACCTCTACCTGATCGACATCGATACCCGCGCGATTGAGCGCATCACGCGCTACGAAGGCTTCGACGGCTTCCCCATGTTCTCCCATGACGGCAAGCACCTGGTGTTCGCCTCCAACCGCAACGGCAAGGTGAAAGGGGAGACCAACATCTTCATCGCCGACTGGCAATGACGGGAACCATACCCGGAACCCTCCGGGTGAGTCACGATCCAACGTCATTTGTTCACGCGGCAAGCCAGCGGTGTAACCTGGATGGCAGAAATGAGATCTGGAGCGCGGTCTACTATGGTCAACACAGGTAATGCCGCATAGGGCGGGAGGGGACAGGCGGGACCGTTGGCCGCAGGGACGATGCACATGGATAATGTGCAAGTGTCGCGTGAGGGCAGGATGCCCGGAGCGGCTGCGGCCGGCGAGCCTCCAGGGACGGATTTACGGCGAGTCTCGCCTGGCCCCTCCCGCCCTTGACCCTTTGGACAGGTGGCATGGGTACTGATGCGCTCACCGCAACCGGAGGATCAGGTAGAATGTCGTGACGAAGCATCACGCCGTTACACCAACCCGCGCCCGGTTAGCCATAAAATCCCAACCCATGCCCCTGCTGCGCCTCGACAAGGTTTCCCTCGCCTTCGGCCACCACGCCCTGCTGGACCGGGCGGAACTCGAAATCACCTGCGGGGAACGCCTCTGCCTGGTGGGGCGCAACGGCGAGGGCAAGTCCTCGCTGCTGCGCCTGGTGAGCGGCGAGGCGGTGTCCGACGAGGGCGGCGTCTGGATCCGCCCGGGCACGCGCGTGGCCCATCTGGCGCAGGAAGTGGTGCTCGACAGCCGCGAGTCCGTATTCGACGTCGTGGCCGGCGGGCTGCCGGAACTGGGCCGGTTGATCTCCGCCTACCATCACACCGCCGCCGAACTGGCCAGGGCGTCCACGCCGGAGCGGCTCGAGCGGCTGGCGCGGTTGCAGCACGAGCTGGAGGCGGCGGGCGGCTGGCAGCTCGAACAGCGGGTCGAGACCGTCCTCGCGCGCCTGGGTCTGGACGGGGATACCGGCTTCGACACCCTCTCCGGTGGCTGGCGGCGGCGCGTCATGCTGGCGCGCGCGCTGGTCGCCGACCCGAATCTGCTGCTGCTCGATGAACCGACCAACCACCTGGATATCGAGGCCATCACCTGGCTGGAGGAGTTCCTGCTGGAGTTTGCCGGCGCGCTGCTGTTCATCAGCCATGACCGCGCCTTCGTGCGCCGGCTGGCCACCCGCATCGTCGAACTGGACCGCGGCCGGCTGACCTCCTGGCCGGGGGATTACGATGCGTATGTCGCGGGCAAAGCCGAACAGCTCGAGGTCGAGGCGCGGCACCCGGCGCTGTTCGACAAAAACCCCTCCCAGGAAGAAGCCTGGATACGCCAGGGCATCAAGGCGCGGCGCACGCGCAACGAGGGGCGGGTGCGGGCCTTGAAGGCCCTGCGCGAGGAACGCCGCGCGCGCCGGGAGCGCTCCGGCATGGTCGACCTGCGGTTGCAGCAGGGGAGCCTCTCCGGCAAACGGGTGCTGGAAGTCGAGCACATCAACCTCGGCTTCGACGGCCGCACGGTGATCCGGGACTTCTCGGTCAGCATCCTGCGCGGCGATCGCATCGGCATCATCGGCCCCAACGGCGCCGGCAAGTCCACCCTGATCCGCGTGTTGCTGGGCGAACAGGAACCGGACAGCGGTGAGGTGCGGCGCGGCACCCGACTCGAGGTGGCATATTTCGACCAGCAACGCGCGCAGCTCGATCCGCAGGCGACGCTGATGGAGAGTGTCGGCGATGGCCGTCTCTCGGTGACCATCAACGGCCGCACCAAACACGTGGCCGGCTACCTGCAGGATTTCCTGTTTCCCCCCGAACGCCTGCAGTCCCCGGTCAGCACCCTCTCGGGCGGCGAGCGCAACCGCCTGCTGCTCGCGCGGTTGTTCGCCCAGCCCGCGAACCTGCTGGTGATGGACGAACCCACCAACGACCTCGACGTGGAAACGCTGGAACTGCTGGAGGAACTGCTACTCGACTACCAGGGCACGCTGCTGCTGGTGAGCCACGACCGCGCCTTCCTCGACAACGTGGTCACCAGCACGCTGGTGTTCGAGGGCGACGGGCGCATCGGCGAGTACGTCGGCGGGTACAGCGACTGGCTGCGCCAGCGGCAGGCGGCGGCGCGGGAATCGAAGTCCGCCGCAACGGCGGGGCCAGCGAAACCGTCACCGTCGCAGGCGAAAACCGACAGCAAGCCGAAGAAACTCTCCTACAAGGACCAGCGCGAACTCGATACCCTGCCGGCGCGCATCGAGGCGCTGGAGATGGAGCAGGCGCAATTGCATGCGACGGTGAACGACGATGGCTTCTATCAGGGGTCACCGGATGACGTCACTGCCGCCCTCGATCGCCTGGAAGCGCTCGCCCATGAACTGGAGGCTTGCTACGAACGCTGGGGAATCCTGGAGGCGCAGTCGACGGCTTCGTGAATCGAAGGGCCGCAACCACGACATCGTCCCTGCCGCAGTGTGAAACGCCGTCCCTTTTTCACTTCACTCACTACGTGCGAATGAATTCGCACCTACAACCAAATAGATGCCGTTCTCCGTCACCCGTTGCGCCGCATGATCGGACTTCTCCGCATCCTCCGACGCCCTCCGCACCGACCGAAAGCTGCGCGACGACGCGGCAGGGGTCACCCGTTGTGCGGGGTCCGGCGGGATAAAGA
>JAHKKL010000363.1 GCA_020027635.1 Gammaproteobacteria bacterium | reverse complement strand
TGGGGGCGGGCATCTCCGCCTCGGGAAGCAGGATCCTGGCCTGCAGCGGCGATTCTTGTGCTGTTGTGGATGCCGGCCCTCGTCATCCAGCCTATACCGCGATGCGGGTGGCCCTGACCTCAACCGTGAGTTCCGGCCGCGCGTTGGCAGACCCTACAAAGGAGCCCGCAACCGGGGGAATGGCTTCCGGGTGGCGGTGTACCGCCACCGCGATGTGGTCGCCACCGACCACCAGGCCGCTGGTGGAATCAAAACCCCGCCAGCCGGAACCCGGCAGAAACACTTCCGACCAGGCATGGGTGGCGGTATGACCTTGAGCCACGGCCTCGTTCAGCACGTAACCGCTGATGAAGCGGCTGGCAAGACCGCAATGACGGCAGATTTCGATAAACAGGGTGGCGAAGTCGCGGCAGGATCCCTTGCCGGTTGACACGGTCTGGGCCGGCGTCTGGACACCGGGTTCCTCGCGCACCAGGTATTCGAGCTGGTTGGCGATTTTCGTGTTTACCGAGTTCAGCAAGGCAATCGTGTCCGTACTCGTTCCCGGATTGCAGACATCGGCTATCCAGGCTTTCAATACAGCTTGCTCACGGGGGAATATCGCGCTCTGGTAGGGCGTCAGATCGATCTGTTCCGCGGGGTCGTAAAGAAAGGGGAAACGCCGTGCACCATCCTCGAGCACAAACTCCAGCGGTTCCTCTTCATAGTGTTCCACCACCACGTCACTGGAGATGACGAGGTCTCCGGCAGGCCGCAGGAAGTCGACGACAGCGACCGAATTACCGTAGACATCGCGCTTCCAGCGGATCCTGAACTCGGGGCTGATTTGCAGCCTGGACGACTGCACGCGGATATCGTGACCCTCGCGCGGCCTCAGGTGCAGGGTATGCGGCAACAGCGTTACCGTCTCCGCGTAGTGGTAGCGTGTCAGATGCTGGATTTGAATACGGCGCACACCGCGGATTGTAGGGCACCGACCCGGGGAAAGGTATCATCGGCTTTCACCGTGCGGGCAAAGCGTGAAGTTCAGCAATGCGGCACGAACATTTTGACAGCGCGGCAGAAACGGGAAACACTCCACGGCGTGAAATCCGACAACGGCAGTTTCGATGCGGCGATTCGTGCCCACGATGAGGCGATCGCGGCCTGCGGTCTCGATGTCTGGATCGGCGCCGAACCGACCTTCACCAACCGCCGCTCCGAGTCGCCCGAGTGGCTCACCGATGCCCTGGGCGACACCAAGCAGACCTACGCCTGCCACATCATTGAACGCCTGCGCGACGGCTATCCCGGCTCGATCATCTTGCGCACCCTGGGACGCCAGTATGCCGGAGAAGAACGGGCCCGCTGGAGCCTGGGCCTGTACCAGCGCCGCGACGCCCGCCTGCTGGCCGACGGGCTACCGACCGACCCCCTGGGGGCTTCATGTCCCTGCGATGCGGAACGCATGACCGCGTTCTGGCAGTCCTTGACCGCCGCGCTTGACCGTGATGGCTGGGCCGCGACAGGTTTCCGGGTCGACGGGGAGTTGGGGCTGCGCGTGCTGTTCCGCTGCGATGGCCGCCAGCCGGCGGCCGACCCGGCAACGGATTCCCGCCTCGGCCGTGCTTCGCTGCACGCCCGGGCGATCCCGCCGAGCGGTGCAGTCGACGAACTCGCCGCCGAGGAGCTGTATCTGGTTGCCCTCGGCTGCGCACCCACGGGACCGGGCGACAGCCTGCAGCCCTGCATCGAGCTGCCGGGTTTTTCAGAGGTCGCGACATTTATGGCCTTTGTACGGCGCCTCGCGCAGGCGGCGCGTGAAACCGGTCTCCGTGACCTCGTATGGCGCGGGTTTCCACCGCCGGTGGACGAAACCGTGGCCTGGATCACGCTGACGCCCGACCCGGCGGTGGTTGAAATCAATGAAGCACCCGCCGCCAGCGCCACCGGGTTCCTGGACATGAGCCGCACGCTGTTCGCCGTGGCGCAGGCCGAGGGCCTCGCGCCCTATCGTCTGCAGTACAACGGCGTGATTTCGGAAAGCGGCGGCGGCGGACAATTCACCCTCGGTGGTCCCAGTCCGGCACGCAGCCCGTTTTTCGTCGCACCACGGCTGATGTCGCGCCTGGTCGTGTATCTCAATCACCATCCGTCGCTCTCCTACTGGTTTGCGCCCATCTATATCGGCAGTTTCAGTCAGTCGCCGCGCGCCGATGAAAACGTGCTCGAATCATTCAGTGAGCTGCAGGTGGCGCTGCGGCAGCTTGCCGCGACGGCCGCGACGGAGCCGGAGTTCATCTGGCGCAGCCTGAGCCCGTTCCTGGTCGACACCTCGGGTAATGCCCATCGCAGCGAAGTGAATATCGAAAAGCTCTGGAACCCCTACCTGCCCGGTCGCGGCTGTCTCGGCCTGGTCGAGTTCCGCGCCTTTCGCATGGCGAGGGATGCGGAGACCGCGACGGCCATCGCCGCCATGCTGCGTGCGCTGGCGGCGATGCTGAGCCGGCAGGCTGAAAATCATCCGCTGATCGAGTGGGGCAGCCGGTTGCACGACCGTTTCTCGCTGCCGTTTTATCTGCGCCAGGATCTGCGCTCGGTATTCAGCGACCTCAAGGCCGCCGGATTCGGTCTGGGCACTCCCATCACCGACCGCCTGACGGCCGATGACTGGCGCCATATCGGGCACGCCGAGTTTGCCGGCTGCCGGCTCGATGTCGACCGGGCCATCGAATTCTGGCCGCTGCTGGGTGATGCCGCCACGCAGCAAGGCGGCTCGCGCCTGGTTGACGCCAGTACCACGCGCCTGCAACTCACCCTGCGGCCTTGCGGCGCCCATGCCCCCGATCTCGACAGTTGGCAACTGCTGGCTAATCGCTACCGGGTCCCGTTGTGCCGGGAACAGGACAAGTCCGGGCCGGTGTTCATCAGGGGGCTGCGCTATCGCGCTTTCGTGCCCTGGACAGGACTGCATCCGGGCATCGGCGCGCAGGGGCCG
>JAHKKL010000362.1 GCA_020027635.1 Gammaproteobacteria bacterium | reverse complement strand
TGATGCTAAGTTTGGTTTTGATCGAAGGACAAAACGTGAGTGAAGAAACTCTAAGGAGCGTTTCTCTAGGGAACGCTAAACAACTGGTGGTCGGAAACGCATATGGGTT
Source organism: Gammaproteobacteria bacterium (assembly GCA_020027635.1). Lineage (GTDB taxonomy): Bacteria > Pseudomonadota > Gammaproteobacteria > UBA9214 > UBA9214 > CAVQCA01. Next base: position 2,871 of record JAHKKL010000362.1, on the reverse strand, counting down.
TGGGGTGATTCTGCATGTTGCTGCGGACACTCCTGCCGACTTGGCGAATGCCCTCCTCGAGTTTGCCTAAGTTCCAGGCGTTACGGGCGTATTGACACTGGCGCTTCGGACTCCGCAGTGATCACCAGCGCAGGGGTCAAGTCTTGCAATGATACATGCCAAGCGCCTAACTTTCGGTTGCACGCGGACCGCTCGCTTCGTTCGTAGCCGGTGAACCCGACCGTTAGGGGTCTGACCAAGATCAGCGGACAGGGACCAAATGATGTACACTGTGGAGCGATTGGTTTGTCCCTGCAAAGCTATCAGAGGTGGAACATGGCTATTTTAACGGTTGAAGGCGTCGTCGAAAACGGCCAGATCCGGCTCCGCGACAATGTGGCGCTACCCGAGCACACCAAAGTCTACGTGGTCATTCCCGATGTTGAGACGGCGCCGCCAGCGTACGTCTACAGTCCACGCCTGGTGCATCCGGAACAAGCCCCTGACTTCGCCAAGCAGGTCATCGAGGTGTCAGCGGATGCCGATCTATGACGCGACGCATTGCGATCCACCAGCCCCAGCTGCCCAGGTGATGCTGCGCAACCCGCACAGTGGAGCGACGGTCTCCGACGTGCTGTTACTCTTGGATACAGGGGCGGACATCACCTTGCTACCCCGGACTGCCGTCGAGCAACTCGGCGTTCCACTGCTGGCTGGCCAACGTTACGAATTGATGGGCTTCGACGGGAGCAAGAGCTTCGCGCCCGTCGTGATACTGGACCTCCTTTTCCTGCAGCGCGCCTTCCGCGGCCGGTATCTGTTGATCGAGGAAGAGCGCGGCATTATGGGTCGCGACATTCTCAACCATGTGATCTTGCTGTTGGATGGTCCGCGACAGCAATGGTCGGAACATGCGCCGTAGCCTGCGGGCGCGGAACGACCCCTAACACAGCGCTGCACCTGACTGCCTACAGCCTCCGGTGCGCCGCAGTAGTTCATGCAACATCCTCATCGCAGATGGGAAGGATTCGGAGGACATCCTTGGGTCAACGGCTCACCTGCACCCGAAAGGGCTGCCAGTTGGACACATTTTTTGTTTTAGAGGGACTTGAGCTATGATGCGTAAGAATTCTCCTCCCTGACTTCCGGGTCAACCTGTTGCGCAAGGTAGCAGATATGAACGATGTCCTCGATGCCACCAGTTGGGCCGTCACAGAGTTTGCCGACGCGGATCTCGGCGACCTGCGGCGGACCCAGCGTTTGGTCCAACTGGCCCATGCTCTCGCCCAGCGTCCTGGTGCCGCACTGCCGGAAGCGTGCGGAAGCGGGGCGATGCTCAAAGCCGCCTATCGCTTTTTTACCAACGATGACATTGCGCCGGATGATATCGTCCACAGTCATATTGAGGCCACTTATCACCGTCTGACCGCCGTCCCGGTGGTGTTGGCCGTGCAAGATACGACGGAAGCCAATTGGACCAATTTACACGCGACCGAAGGCTTGGGACCGTTGGGCCATCCCGCCTGTCGAGGCCTACTCGTCCATACCACCTTAGCGCTCACCCCGGAGCGGGTCCCCTTAGGGCTCTTGGCCCAGCAGGTCTGGGCCCGGGACCCGGACGACATCGGCAAACGCGCCCGCCGCAAGCAGCTGCCCATCAGCCAGAAAGAGAGTCAAAAGTGGCTCCACAGTCTCGATGCCGTGTTGACCGCCCGCGACTGCTGTCCCACGACCCGTTTCGTCAGCGTGGGCGATCGGGAAGCCGATATCTATGACGTGCTGGCGGCAGAGCGGCCCGCCGGCGTCGACCTCTTGATCCGCGCCTCCTGGGACCGCTGTGTCCGCGCGCCGCAGCGCCATATCTGGGCAGCCGTGGAGGCGCAGCCCGTTGTCGCCGAACTCGTCGTGCAGGTGCCCCGGCGTGGTCCCCAACCCGCTCGGCAGGCGACACTCGTCCTGCGGTATTGTCCCCTGACGTTGACTCCTCCCCGGCGCCGCAAGGCGGAAGGGTTGCCAGCCGTCACGCTGTGGGTCGTGCAGGCGTGCGAAGTCCAGGCCCCGGCGGAGGTCCAACCCTTGGAGTGGGTGCTGCTGACCACCGTTGCCGTGGACACCGTTGACGATGCCATCGAACGCGTCCAATGGTATTCGTGTCGGTGGGGCATTGAAGTCTGGCACCGCATTTTGAAAAGCGGGTGTCACCTCGAAGCCCGACAATTCCAGACCGCAGAACGCTTGCGACGCGTGCTGGCGCTCTACAGTGTCCTGGCGTGGCGGATTTTGTACGCCACCATGTTGGCGCGGGCCGTCCCGGAGGCGCCCTGTAGCGTGTTGTTGGAGCCCGACGAATGGCAGGCGTTGTATTGTGCCATCCATCGGGTCTCCACGCCGCCTGTCGAGCCGCCGACGCTGGGGCAAGCGGTCACCTGGATCGCCCAGCTCGGCGGGTTTGTGGGACGCCGTCGCAGCGACCGCCCCGGCGCAGAAGTCATGTGGCGAGGCTTTCAGCATCTCAGCGACCTGACCGCAATGTACTGCATTATGCGCCGCGATTCTCCCTAAATGAATATTTGTGTCCAACTGGCAGGCTCACGAGTGAGGGCGGCGGGTCTTCCTGCGTCGCGTGTTCCAAGACGTGGTGCATGTGATCACGACGCTGCGTGCGGTACGCGACGTACCGGTCGACAATGTGCTGGCAGAGTTCCGGTTCGTAATACCGCAAGGTCCGCGATGCCAAGGACACCCGTTGGGCCATGGCGCGCAGTGACACTGGAGGGCCTTCGTGTGCGAGCGCTGCTTCCATCGCTTGACGCAGGGCGTCACGATTGGTGCCTTTGGCATGCTAGCCTGCAGGACCCATGGCGCGTGCCATCGGTGTGGGTGAGGCCGCCT
>JAHKKL010000361.1 GCA_020027635.1 Gammaproteobacteria bacterium | reverse complement strand
TTGCTGGAAACCACCTGGGAGGATCTCACCCACCCGGACGACCTGGCCGCCGAACGGGTCCGGTTCGAACAGATCCTGAACGGCGCGAGCGAGGGTTACACGCTGGACAAGCGCTTCGTGCGCAAGGACGGCAGCCTCGTCGAGACCAGTCTGGACGTGAAATGCGTGCGCCGTGCGGGGCATGACGTGGAATACCTGGTCGCCACGGTGCAGGACGTCACCGAGGGCAAGCGGGTGGGCAAGGCCCTGCGCGAGAGTGAAATGGACCTCAACCGGGCCCAGGCCGTGGGGCAGATCGGAAGCTGGCGGCTGGATGTGCGGCACAATGAATTGCTGTGGTCCGACGAGAACCATCGGATTTTCGGCATACCCAAAGGAACACCGCTGACGTATGAGACCTTCCTTTCGACCGTGCATCCCGATGACCGGGACTATGTCGACCGGCTGTGGAAGGCGGCGCTGCACGGCGAACCCTACGACATCGAACACCGGCTGATCGCCGATGGCAGGGTGAAATGGGTCCGCGAGCGGGCCGAGCTGGAATTCGACGCGCAAGGGACGCTGCTCGGGGGATTCGGAACCACCCAGGACATCACCGTGCGCAAGCAGGCTGAGGAGAAATTACGGATACAACTGCGCCTCACCAACGCCATCACGGACTGCGCGGCGGATTCGGTTTTTGTCACGGATGAGTACGGCCGCACCACCTTCGTGAACGCGGAAGCCGAGCGGGTCTTCGGCTATACCGCCGCTGAGTTCCTGGGGCAGGTATTGCACGACCTGATTCACCACCACCATGAGGATGGCCGCCCCTATCCCTTTAGCGACTGTCCCAACTGCCTGATCTACGCCACCGGCCTGACCGTCCGCAACCAGGAGTCCCTGTTCTTCCGCAAGGATGGCACGCCCGTGATGGTGGCGTGCTCCAATGCGCCGCTGGAGATCAGCGGCGAGCGGATGGGTGCGGTCCTCGTGGCGCATGACATCACCAGCCACAAACGCGCCGAGGAAGCACTGCGCGAGGCCGACCGGCGCAAGGATGAATTCCTGGCCATGCTGGCCCACGAGCTGCGCAATCCGCTGGCGCCCATCCGTAACGCCGCCCACATCCTGGGCCATCCGGGACTGAACGAGCCCCGCATCGAGTGGGCGCGGGAAATCATCGAGCAACAGGTCATCCACCTCACCCGGCTGGTGGACGATCTGCTTGATGTCTCCCGCATCGTCCACGGCACTATCGCGCTCAAGAAGGAACGCCTCGAACTGGCCGCGGTGGTCGAACAGGCCGTGGAGTCCGCGAGACCCCTGATCGAGAGCAAAGGACATGCGGTGACCGTTTCCCTGCCGGAGCTGCCGGTGCAGCTGGAGGGGGATCCGGTGCGCCTGACCCAGGTGCTGCTCAATCTCCTCGACAACGCCGCCAAATACACCCCCAAGGGCGGACAAATCGAACTCCGGGCCGAGCGGGTCGGCACGGAAGTGGCTCTCAGGGTGCGGGATAACGGCATCGGCATCCCGGCCGGATTGCTGCCCCGCATCTTCGATCTGTTCGAGCAGGGCGAGCGCTCGCTGGATCGGGCCGAGGGCGGCCTGGGCATAGGGCTCACGCTGGTGCACCGGCTGGTGGAGTTGCACGGCGGCCGGGTGGAGGCAAAAAGCGCCGGTCCGGGTCAGGGCTCGGAATTCACCGTCTGGTTGCCCGCTGCGGTGGCGCGCAAGGACCTGACGGCCGAAAAATCCCGGCCGGCCAAGCGACGGCCGGGGCGACGAATTTTGCTGGTGGAAGACGAGGTTTCCGTAGCCGACGCCATGGGGATGCTGCTGTCCCTGGAAGGCCACCAGGTAACAGTGGCGCCCACGGGCCAGGCCGCGCTGGAAATCGCCGCCGCCTTCCGGCCCGAGGCCGTGCTGCTCGACATCGGACTCAAAGGCATGGACGGTTACGAGGTGGCCCGGCGCCTGCGGGAACTGCCGGAGGCTCGTGAGGCGCTGCTGGTGGCGGTGACCGGGTATGGACACGAGGAAGCCAGGGCGCGCTCGCTCGCCGCCGGCTTCGACCATCACCTGGTCAAGCCGGTCGATCCCGAGCAGCTGCTCGACCTGCTGGCCGGATTCGGCGGGGCACCCTCCCCCGCCGGTCCTCACGATGACCCGCCTGATTAATGTCACGCCGTCCGGGACAGGCTTGCCGGAACACGCCGTGAAGACGTCCCCGCGGTCTCGCAGACACCCGTCCTGGCGGCATCCGGGGTCACGCCGGGACGAACCGGTAGCCGATGCCCGTCTCGGTGATCAGGTGCCTGGGCCGCGCCGGGTCGGCCTCGAGTTTTTGCCGCAGATGCCCCATGTAGATGCGCAGGTAGTGGCTGTGCTCCACATGGGACGGCCCCCAGACCTCGCGCAACAGCAGCCGGTGCGTCAGCACCTTTCCCGGATGGCTCAGCAGTACCGCCAGCAAGCGGAACTCGACCTGGGTCAGGTGGACTTCCTGTTCGCCCCGGGTGACGCGGCGGTTCGCCAGATCCACCACCACATCGGCGAAGCGCACCACGGGACCCTGCTCATCGCCGGAGCGGGCGGTACGGCGCAGCGACGCCCGCACCCGCGCCAGCAGCTCCGCCACGCCGAAAGGCTTGCTCAGATAATCGTCGGCGCCCGCATCCAGCGCCTCGACCTTGTCATGTTCCCCGACCCGGGCCGACAGGACGATGATGGGCATGCCGCTCCAGGCGCGCACCGCGCGGATGAAGTCCGTGCCATCGCCGTCGGGCAGGCCCAGATCGAGGATGACGAGATCGGGCTTGCGCGTGCCGGCCTCGATGAGACCGCGTTGCAACTGCTCCGCCTCGCACACGCGAAAGCCCTCCGCCTCCAGGGCAAGGCGCACGAAGCGCCGGATTTCCTTCTCGTCCTCGACGATCAGGACGGTGGCGTGCGTCTCGATGGGACTGGCTCCTCGGGTTTCATGGCGGTGCCTCGGGTTCCACGCCGGGCTGTTC
>JAHKKL010000360.1 GCA_020027635.1 Gammaproteobacteria bacterium | reverse complement strand
ACAGTGGCCGAATGCTTTCTTCGCCGACCTTGGGTTGTTCACGATGTCCACCACCCATGGATCGGCGCGCCAATCCCGATGAGGAAACAACTGACTGGATGAGCACGGTCACCAATCTCGATGGCAATCGCTGCCGAAATGGTCAAGCAGCGTGAGGTTGAGTAGGGGATCCCCCTCGGGGAACTTGAACAAACGAACCCTTCGGGGGAGTCTCTGGTTACCAAGCCTGGAGACCGTTCAAGTGTGCCATGCGCTGCTGCAAGACCCCAAGTTTTTCCGGCTACTGCTGAGCATTGACGAGGAACTGGCGGCCGAAGTGCATGCTGGCCGATGCGCGTGTGGCGGCGTTCTGCACCGTGCCGACTATCCGAGGAAGCCGCGTGCCTGCCTGAACGAGGTTCGTTCGGACTTTGAGTCGCGCTTCAGTTTCTGCTGTGCCGATTGCCGCAAGCGCAAGACATCGACATCGGTGCGTTTCCTGGGCCGGCGCGTCTATCTGGCGCTGGCGGTGGTGCTGGGTTCTGCCCGGCATGCCGGGCAGAACCCAGCGGCGGCGCGGATTTCGGCCACGCTGGAGATTCCGGTGCGGACTCTGCAACGGTGGCGCGCTTGGTGGTCTGGGCAGTTTGCGCTGACCCCGTTGTGGCGGGCCAGTTGCGCGCGCTTCATGCCCCCGGTGGCCAGCAATTCATTTCCCGCCAGTCTGCTCGAACGGTTTGCCGGTAACGCCGCAGAGGCGCTGATGCGCCTGCTGGTCTTTCTGAGTCCCATCACGGTCAGGCCGATCACCTTGCGAGAGGGGCGCTGATCACCCGCAGAGGATGCGCCTAGTCAGCCTGATCGAGGCTTTGTAGCCTTCACTCCTGGTTGTGGCGCCGACGGCGCCACCGCACCGGGAGACCTTCTTGAGTCCTGTTGTCGATCCACTGAAACGGGATCGATGGGCGCGCCTGCGCTTCTCGATCATCGGGCCCTTGCTGGCCGCCCCGCCGGCGCCCAGGGAACTGTCGTCGGCCTTGACGGCGCTCGCCGCCAAGTCATGGCGGCATCCTGTCTCCGGCCTCGAGGTCCGCTTCGGCGTGTCCACGCTGGAGCGCTGGTACTACGCCGCCCGTTGCGCCACCGATCCGGTGGCCGCCCTCAGAAACCGTCTGCGCGGCAACCTCGGTCGCTTCCCGAGCATGAGCCCCCATGCCATCGAGATCCTGACGACCCACTATCGCGAACATCCGGGGTGGACGGTGCAACTGCACTTGGACAATCTTCGGGCTGCGCTGGCCGGGGCCGACTCGCCACTGCCGTCCTACCCCACCGTGCGACGCTACCTCAAGGCACGGGGGATGTTTCGGCAAGACCGTCCAAAGCGCGCCACCGAAGGGGCGCGCCTGGCGCGCGATCGACTCGACCAACGGGAGGTCAGAAGCTTCGAGGTCGACCATGTGTCGGCTCTGTGGCATCTGGATTTCCATCACGCCTCACGCAAGGTGCTCAATCGCGCCGGCACCTGGGTCAAGCCGATGCTGCTCGGTGTCATCGACGATCGTTCGCGCCTGGTCTGCCACCTGCAGTGGTATCTCGACGAAACGGCCGAGAGCCTCGTTCATGGACTGTCGCAGGCCTTCATGAAGCGTGGCCTGCCACGTGCGCTGATGACCGACAACGGTGCTGCCATGCTGGCCGAGGAGACCGTCACGGGCCTCGCCGCCCTGGGCATCGTTCATCAGACGACGCTACCGTACAGTCCTTATCAAAACGCCAAGCAGGAGTCCTTCTGGGGCCGCATCGAGGGGCGGCTGATGGCGATGCTCGAAGGGCACAGTGCCCTGACGCTGGATCTGCTCAATCAGGCGACCCAAGCCTGGGTCGAACAGGAGTATCACCGCAGCACCCATTCCGAGATCGATGCCACTCCGCTGACGCGCTATCTCGCCGGCCCCAATGTCCGGCGCGAATGTCCGGATACAGCGGCGCTGTCGGCCGCGTTTCGCATCGAGGTGGCGCGCCGGCAACGCCGTTCTGATGGCACGGTGAGCCTCGCCGGCGAGCGCTTCGAGATTCCGGCGCGCTATCGCCACCTGACCATGGTCCATCTGCGTTATGCCCGGTGGGATCTGACCCGGGTCGATCTGATAGACCCGCGCACCGGCGCCGTGCTTTGCTCGGTCAAACCGCTCGACAAGTCCGCCAACGCCAGTGGCCAGCGTCGAGCGCTCGTCCCGGTGACGACCGATCTGTCGCCGCTACCGCCTTCGGGCATCGCGCCGCTGCTGCGCCAGTTGCTCGCCGACTATGCCGCCACCGGCCTGCCGCCGGCGTACTTGCCCCCTGCCGACAAGGACATCACATGAACCAGAAACTCCTCGCCCTCTACGGGCTGAAATGGAATCCCTTCTCTCCGGAATTGCCGACCGAGGCGATCTATGTGCCGCCCCGGATGGAGAACTTCTGCTGGCGCATCGAGCACGCCCAGATCAAGGAGGGCGGCTTCGCGATGATCCACGGCGATCCGGGTACCGGCAAGAGCGTTGCCTTGCGCCTGCTGGCTGACCGGCTGGCGCGACTGCCCGATGTCACGGTCGGCGCGATCAATCATCCGCAGAGCAACCTGGCGGACTTCTATCGCGAGATGGGGGATATCTTTGCCGTGCCGCTGCGCCCGCATAACCGCTGGGGCGGTTTCAAGGTCCTGCGCGAGGTCTGGTTCGCGCATCTGGAGACGACGCGCCGACGCGCCGTGCTGCTGGTCGACGAAGCCCAGGAGATGAGCCCGGCGGTGCTGTGCGAGCTGCGACTGCTGGCCAGTGCGCGCTTCGATTCGCAACCCTTGCTGTGCGTGGTACTCGCCGGCGATGCGCGGCTGATCGAGAAGCTCCGGCGCGAGGAATTGATCCCGCTGGGCTCGCGCATCCGGACCCGGCTGGCGACCGAGCATGCCAGCCGGGATGAGTTGCTGGCCTGCCTGAATCATCTGCTGGCCGGCGCCGGCAACACCAGCCTGATGACG
>JAHKKL010000359.1 GCA_020027635.1 Gammaproteobacteria bacterium | reverse complement strand
CTCGACCTGACCAATCAGCTGCGGTCACAGGGTCGCTCGATCAATGACGCGCTGCTCGAAGCCTGTCCCATACGCATGCGCCCCGTGCTGATGACCTCGCTGACGATCATCCTCGCCCTGCTGCCGGCGGCGCTGGGTTACGGCGCCGGGGCCGACACCAACGGTCCGCTCGCGGTGGCGGTGATCGGGGGAATGGTGAGCTCCACCTTGCTGACACTCGTCGTCGTGCCCTCCGTCTATTCGCTGGTGGAGCACGGCCTGGAGCACTTCAGGGACTGGACAAAGCAGAGGAAACTCGCGGCTCCACCGGAAAATTCCAGCGCCTGAGCCGTACAGTTGCTGATTGCCCGGGTCGGCGTGGCGCTGGCGCCCGGATTCTTCACTGACGCGGGCAGGCGCCCGTCACGGCACCTGGCTGCGTCGCATACGCTCACCGTACGCCCTGGCCCAGGGATTTGCGGTGATACCGTGGGCGAGAATGCTGAGGATCACGGTATAGACCACGATCACGGCCATGGCACGGCTGTTCGGCAGATTGGCGTTCAGAACAATGACGCCGAACACGATGCTCGCGAGGCCCCGTGGCCCAAACCAACCGATAAAGAGCTTGCTCTCCGTGTTCAGTCCCGACCCGGCAAGCGACAGAAATACCGGCAGCATGCGGATCAGGGTCAGGCTCAGCACCGCATAAAGCAGCATCTGCCAGTTGAAATAACCGACCGCCTTGCCGATCACCGCCGAGCCGAAGATGACCCAGGTGATCAAGGCGAAAGTGTCCCCCGTACTCTCGGCCGCCCGCAGAAGCATCTCCCGGTGTTGTCGTGCCATGCCCCCGAAGAGCAGACCTCCCGTAAAACAGGCGATGAAGCCGCTGCCGCCCAGGGACTGGGCTGTCGCGAAGCAGGTCAGTGCCAGGGCGACGACAGGGACCTGGATCCAGGTCGGCGTCAGCCACTGACGCCTGCCGGAGAATCCCAGCAACTGGACAGTGAGGACGGTCAGCACGATACCGACGGCCAGACCGATGCCGATTTCCTCGGCGACCAGGACCAGCGCGAGATTCCACGACACCGCCCCGGGGCCCACATCCTGGGCGAGCGCAAGGAAGACGAACAGTATCGGCACGCAGATGCCGTCGTTCAGTCCGCTCTCCACGTTGAGGCCCTCCCGTATATCGGGCGGGACGGCCGCGTTGGACACCACGGCCTTGCCGAGCGCGGCATCCGTCGGTGCCAGCATCGTCGCCACCAGTGCCAGTTCCAGGGTGGACAGTTTGAGGCCGAGGAGCAGTCCGGCGAGGTAACCCAGCGCGATGGTCAGCGGCAGACCGATCAGGAGCAGGCGAACCGGCAACCGCGCCGTTCTGCGCAGCACGCCCAGATCGGCACCGGCGGCATCCGTGAACAGCACCAGCGCCAGCGTCAGCTCCGCCAGGGTTCTGAGTGTTTCCCTCCCGGTCTCGAAGGAGAGCAGATCGAGACCCGTGGGACCTATCAGCAGGCCGAATGCCGTGAACACGATCGGGCCGCTTACCCACGTTCGTTCGACGCCCTTGGCGACGATGCTGTAGATCAGAACAAACCCCGCCAGCAGCGCCAGGCTTTCATACATGAGGTTCATAGATAGCGTACACCGTTAACAATCAGTCTGGGGAGACTCTTGGTTATTCGTCATTGCGAGCAACACGGTGACGAAGCAATCTTCAAGCAGCTGGTTCTAAACCCTGAGATTGCCGCGCTGAGCTCGCAATGACAAATGCATTTCAATCAATCAGCGCTTCCCTGGATGAATCGGTGACGGACGCGGGCTAGAATCTGACTATGCGCCGTCTCATTCCCAAAGCCTGTCTCGAATGGCTGCTGGCCGGCCTGATGCTCACCGCCTGCGCGTCGCAGATTCCGCCGACGATCCGGGAAGCACCCGCCGACAACCCCTCGCTGGAAACCGTGTGCGGGAAGGTCGCGGACTATCTGGAGCGGCAGGTCCGCTGGGGCGGCAAGCTGATAGAAACCGAGAACCGGGAAAATGCCACCTGGCTTACCGTGCTCGCGTCGTCATCCCTCAGCAAGGACGGCGAACCCGAGTCCGGCGATGGCGGCGCCGGGCGATTCATTGCCATCGTGCCCGAATTCCTCGACCCGAAGGTCTATGCCGCCGATCGCAAGGTCACCGTCACCGGTACGCTGCTGCGCACCGAAACCCGCCTGGTGGGTGAATTTCCCTATACCTATCCCGTTGTTCAGGCGCAGGTCTGGTACCTGTGGCCCAAGGAGTCCGGAGTGCCTTACGGCTACCCCTATCCCGGCTGGTACGATCCCTGGTACGGGCCGTGGTATTACAATCCCTGGTACCCTTACGGCTACCCCTATTGGCGTTGAAGTCGAGCAAGGCAGGAATCGGCGCTGCTCGGGCTCAGCAGCCGTTATCGAACTCGGTGTATTTCCTCGCGCTGCCGCGCACTTTTTCGGCGGGGTATCTGCGTTCGTTCAGCACGATCTTGGCGTTCACGGCCTGCTCGAGGTTGATGTTCAGCCTGTCGGCGAGGCGGATGAGGTAAATCTGGATGTCGGCGAGTTCCTGTTCCACCTCGGCGAGCTTGTCGGTCGGCAGGGCAGCGCTTTGCTCCTCGGTAAGCCACTGGAAGTGTTCGACCAGTTCGGCCGCCTCGACGATCAGCGCCATCGCCAGGTTCTTCGGGGAGTGGAATTGCTCCCAATCGCGCGCGACGGCGAATGCGCGCAGGCGGGTCTTGAGGTCGTCGAATGTTTCCATGGCGGTAATGGCGGGGATAGTAACATGGCATCACGCCTCCGGCGCACCCGGTGTGATCCCGTGCCAGCCCGCAGGTTGGCGCCGAGCGCAGCGAAATCCGGCATGTATGCGCTCGACGGCAGCGTGTGACTATTCGGCACTGTATTCACCTGACAGTTGCATAAAAAACTGAACGATCGACTCTTGTCGAGGTAAAACCAGGGGACTCTGTCGATGGTTATACCGTTCCGAGATTGCACAACG
>JAHKKL010000060.1 GCA_020027635.1 Gammaproteobacteria bacterium | reverse complement strand
GCCCACTGGATGACATCCGGTGTCGCGATCGGCCCGATCTCGGTTCGCACCAGCTTGACGAGTTCCTTGCGCAGCGCCTCGCTCGGCTCCACCCCCTTGACCAGGGTGACGTAGGCATAGATGCCCTGGCCCTTGATGTCGTGCGGGTAGCCGACCACCGCCGCCTCGGCCACGGAGTCATGCAGCACCAGCGCGCTTTCCAGTTCCGCGGTGCCGATACGGTGTCCGGAGACGTTGAGCACGTCGTCCACGCGGCCGGTGATCCAGTAAAAGCCGTCCTCGTCGCGGCGCGCGCCGTCGCCGGTGAAATACATGTCCAGGTAGGTCCTGAAATAGGTATCGATGAAGCGCTGGTGGTCGCCGTAGACGCTGCGCATCATTCCCGGCCAGGGGTGGGTGATGACCAGATTGCCTTCGGCGGCGCCCTCGAGGATCTTGCCTTCGGCGTTCACCAGGGCGGGGCGCACGCCGAAGAACGGGCGGGTGGCCGATCCGGGCTTCATGCGTGTCGCCCCGGGCAGCGGCGTGATCATGTGGCCGCCGGTCTCGGTCTGCCACCAGGTATCGACGATCGGACAGCGGCCATCGCCCACCACGTGGTAGTACCATTCCCAGGCTTCGGGATTGATCGGTTCCCCCACGGTGCCGAGCAGGCGCAGACTTTTGCGCGAGGCCTTTTTGACCGGGGCATCGCCTTCGCGCATCAGGGCGCGCAGCGCCGTGGGCGCGGTGTAGAAAATACTGACCCGGTGCTTGTCACAGACCTGCCACAGGCGGGAGGCATCCGGATAGGTCGGGACACCCTCGAACATCAGGGAGATGCCCCCGTTGGCGAGCGGGCCGTAGACGATGTAGGAATGGCCGGTGATCCAGCCGACATCGGCCGTGCACCAGAAGATGTCGCCCTCGTGATAATCGAATACGTATTTGTGGGTGATGGCGGCGAACAGCAGGTAGCCGCCGGTGGTGTGCAATACGCCCTTGGGCTTGCCGGTGGAGCCGGAGGTGTAGAGGATGAACAGCGGGTCCTCCGCGTCCATGGACTCCACGGGACACTCGGCCGATGCCTTCGCCGCTTCCTCCTGATACCAGATGTCGCGCCCCTCGACCCAGTTGATCTTCGCGCCGGTCACCCTGACCGTCACCACGGTGCTGACGTTGGGACAGGATTTCAGAGCGGTGTCGACATTGGCCTTCAGCGGGACATGCTTGCTGCCGCGCAGACCCTCGTCGGCCGTGATGACCGTGTGGCAGTCGGAGTCCAGAATGCGATCCTTGATGGATTCCGGGGAGAAGCCGCCGAACACGACCGAGTGGACGGCGCCGATGCGTGCGCACGCCAGCATGGCGTAGGCCGCTTCCGGGATCATGGGCATGTAGATGCAGACGCGGTCGCCTTTCTTCACCCCGCGGGACTTGAGGACGTTGGCCATCCGGCAGACATGCTCATGCAGTTCCCGGTAGGTGATTCTGGCGTCTTTGGCCGGATCGTCGCCTTCCCAGATGAACGCGGTCTGGTCGCCGCGGGTTTCGAGATGCCGGTCGACGCAGTTGTAGCAGGCGTTGAGCCTGCCCCCTTCGAACCAGCGGATGTGACCCTTGTGGAAATCCCAGTCGAGCACCGACTCCCAGCGCTTGTCCCAGCTCAGGAAGGTATCCGCCTGTTCCCCCCAGAAAGCCGCCGGATCTTCGATGGATCGCTGGTACATCGACAGGTACTGCGCCTCGTTCAAATGCGCGTTCTTGGCGAAGGACGCCGGGATGTCGTAGGTCTTGGTGTCGGTCATGCAGCTCTCTCCGGTTAAATGCGAATCAAGGGGTCAGTGTACTTGATCCCGTCAACAGATTTTCAAGTACACTGACCCCTTGATTCGGGTCAGCCATTATATCTACGGAAAACGCTGGCGCCAGAGCCTGTTTGCGGGCGTTAATCGATCTAGTGCACGGGCGCGGGAGGTAGCCTGGGTTGAACGCAGTGAAACCCGGGTTTCACTGCGTTCAACCCAGGCTACTTATTTATGTAAGCGCTAGTCGGATCAGACGACGTATCGCGTTGGTGAGGGCAGGGCGCGGCCGGCGGGGATGGCCCGGACATCCCAGTGTGCTATCGCCCACTGCCGCAGTTCCTCCGGCGTGGCATCGTCGGCCGACTCGGGCAGTCGCTGGCGCAGGAAGCGCAGCACATCCCGCAGGATGCGGCCGGCATGCTCCGGACTGACCTCGCGGGCGCGCGTCTGTTTGGCGAGTTTCTCGCCGGCGCCGTTCACGGCCACCGGCAGGTGCAGGTAGTCGGGGGTGGACAATCCGAGCAGCCGCTGCAGGTAGATCTGCCGCGGCGTCGAATCGAGCAGATCGGCGCCCCGTACGACATGGGTTATCCGCTGCGCGGCATCGTCGACCACGACGGCGAGCTGGTAGGCGATGAGGCCGTCGGCGCGGCGCACGATAAAATCACCCTCCTCCTCGCGCAACGACTGGCGGGTATGGCCCTGCAGACGGTCGTGCACCCCGATGCCGCTGTCGTCGACGCGCACCCGCAGCGATCGCGCGGTGCGTCCCGGCGGCAGTCCCCCGCGGCAGATGCCCGGATACACGGCGCCGCCAGCGCCGGGCAGGCCGCTGTCCGGAATTTCCCTGCGCGTACAGGCGCAGCCGTAGAGCAATCCGAGTTGCTCCAGCCGTGCGAGCGCCGCCTCGTACCGGTCCCTGCGCCGGCTCTGGTAGGACACCGCGCCGTCCCATTCCAGGCCGAATGCTTCGAGTGTCCTCAGGATGCCGTCGGCGGCGCCGGGCACCTCGCGCGGCGGGTCGATGTCCTCGATGCGCAGCCGCCACTCGCCGCGGTGATGGCGCGCATCGAGGTAGCTGCCGACCGCGGCCACCATCGAGCCGAAATGCAGCGGGCCGGTCGGCGAGGGCGCGAAGCGGCCGCGATAGGGTTTTGTCTCTGTTCCGGAACGGGGCATTGTCGGTCAGATGTAAACGCTAAAGCCGGTCTGAGCCGAATGGCAGTTACAAAGGCGGTTCCACAATCGATGTAGGGTGGGTTAGGCACGCCGTTGGTGCCGTAACCCACCAACTGTGCCGCCAGGCACTCATCAAAAAATGCGTTGTGTTGCTACGCAACGCCTGGTGGGTTACGCAAAAAACGCTAACCCACCCTACATTTCTGTTGTAAATGAAATCTTCGGGCGGGAAGGCTATCCCATCTGCTTTTCCCGGATCTCGTCGAGTATCTTGCAGTCGATGCACAGGTTGGCGGTCGGCCGGGCCTCGAGACGCTTCACCCCGATTTCGACACCGCAGGCCTCGCAGTAGCCGTATTCATTGTCGTCGAGGTGCTCCAGCGCCTCGTCGATTTTCTTGATCAGCTTGCGCTCCCGGTCGCGGGCGCGCAGCTCCATGCTGAATTCCGATTCCTGCGTCGCCCGGTCGTTCGGATCGGGGAAATTCGCCGCGTCATCCTGCATGTGGTGTACCGTGCGGTCCACCTCTTCCATCAGTTCCTTTTTCCAGCTCAGCAGAATGTTCCTGAAGTGCGCGACCTGGGCCTCATTCATGTATTCCTCGCCCTTGGTTTCATGATAGGCCGCGATGCCCGGCACAGGTCCTACCTTGCTCTTGCCCGGCGCCACCTTGGCGGGTTTGGACGGGGCGGTTTTCTTCTTCGTGGTGAGCTTGATCACGGTTGCCGGTTTTGTTACGGGTGTGGCCTTTTTTACGGTTTTACTGCTGCTCGCCTTCTTGACCGGAGCGCTTCGGCTGACTGTCTTCTTGACCACCGGCTTCTTGACGGTGGTCTTCTTCTTTGCCGTAGCCTTGGGTTTCGCTGTTTTCTTTTTGACAGCCATGTAAACTATCTCCGGAAACAGCCGGGTTGACCAACTGTTCCTCATCCAAGTAATTAATGTTTCAAGCCATTGTAAAAAAGCTGGTTATTGGCAGGCAGTACGTTACAGGGGCGTTATTTATACGCCTCTTTCGCCATTAGTCAAGAACGGTGGCACCGCGTTCAACAGGTCCGACGGGCGCGCCCCGGCGATGCAGACCGGGCCCTACAAATACCCTGGCTATGTCTCACGATGCATTGACGGTACCCGCGCTCGAGGCCCTGTTGTTCGATGTTGACGGCACCCTCGCGGATACCGAAGATACTCACCGCGTGGCGTTCAACGCCGCATTCTCCGGCGCCGGTCTGGACTGGCACTGGGACGAGGCGCTCTACCGGGAGCTGTTGCTCGTCACGGGCGGCCGGGAGCGCATTCGCTTTTATCTCGACCGCCATGCGCCATCCTTCCGGCCCGCGGGCGATCTCGATGCCTTTATCGCCGGACTGCATCGCGACAAGACGCGTAGTTATGTGCAGATGCTCTCGCGGGGTGACGTCCCGCTGCGCCCGGGTGTCGAGCGTCTGATCCGGGAAGCGCGGGCGCAGGGGCTGCGCCTGGCTATCGCGACCACCACCACGCCGGAGAATGTGTACCGCTTGCTTGAACACAGTTTCAGCACGGATGCCACGGGCTGGTTCGACCTGATCGCGGCCGCTGATGCCGCACCCAACAAGAAGCCCGCTCCGGATGTCTACCACTTTGCGCTCGAGCGGCTGGGCCTGACGGCCGATCGCTGCCTCGCCATCGAGGATTCGGTCAATGGCCTGATCGCGGCGAGGCAGGCGGGCGTGGAGGTTTTGATCACCGTCAACGGCTATACCCGGGATCAGGATTTCAGCGGCGCCGCCGTGGTGCTCGACGGGTTGGGCGAACCCGGCCATCCCTGCCAGCGGATCGCCGGCGGGCCGGACCCCGGCGGGATGGTCGATATCGCCTTCCTGCGGCGCGTGCATGCCAGCGCCTGGCCGTCGCGCCGTGCGGCGACCGGAGCGGGGGAGCGCGGTTAATGTCCAGACTCGCCCGCCGCATGGCGAACATACGGCCCTTTCACGTGATGGCCTTGCTGGCGCGCGCACGGGAGCTGGAAGCCGGCGGGCGTTCCATCGTCCACATGGAGATCGGCGAGCCGGACTTCGTGACGCCGCAACCGGTGATCGACGCCGGTATCCGGGCGCTGCGAGAGGGCCGGACGCATTACACCCCGGCGGTGGGACTGGCGGTATTGCGCCGGCGCCTGTCCGGGTTTTACCGCGAGCGTTACGGCGTCGAGGTCGAAGCGGAGCGCATCGTGATCACGCCCGGCGCCTCGGCCGCCCTGCAACTGGTGCTCGCGGTTCTGGTCGATCCGGGTGACCGGGTATTGATGTCCGACCCGGGCTACCCGTGCAACCGCAATTTCGTCCATCTGCTGAACGGCGTGCCGGTCGGCCTGCCGGTGGACGCCGCGACGAACTACCAGCCCGATGCCGCCACGGTCAACGCCGCCTGGCAGGGGTCCGTGGCCGCCTTGCTGGTGGCCTCGCCCTCCAACCCGACCGGTACGCTCCTGTCCGAAGCGGATATCCGCGCGCTCTTTACGGTGACGCAATCACATGGCGGTCGCCTGGTGGTGGACGAGATCTATCATGGCCTGACCTACGGCGAAGCGGCGGGAACCGCGCTTGCCGTCTCCGACGATATCTTCGTCATCAACAGCTTCTCCAAGTACTTCGGCATGACGGGCTGGCGCCTGGGCTGGCTGGTGGCGCCGCGGGAGTACGTCGCCGAGATCGACAAGCTGGCGCAGAACCTGTATCTCGCGGCGCCGACGCTGGCCCAGTACGCCGCGCTCTCGGCGTTCGACCCCGAAAACATTGCCATCCTCGAGGCGCGCCGGCTGGAATACCGCGCGCGGCGCGACTACCTGCTGCCGGCATTGCGCGGCCTCGGCTTCGTTATCGCCGGCACGCCGGAAGGCGCCTTTTACCTCTATGCCGACTGTAGCCGTTTCACCGGCGACAGCTACGGGTTCTCGGTGCGGTTGCTGGAGGAGGCCGGCGTGGCGATAACCCCGGGGATCGATTTCGGCGACCACCAGTCCGAACGGCACGTGCGCTTCGCCTACACCACCTCGATGGAAAACCTGCAGGAAGGCGTGCGACGCCTGAAGGAATACCTGGGAGGCTAGCTCGCAAGGCGCCGTGTGGGTGAATTAACGCAATTCATATTTTCTTGTAGGTTGGGCTGATCGCAGCGAAGCCCAACGGTGAGGATGCGGGAACCGGCATTGTTGGGCTTCACGTTCGTTCAGCCCAACCTACGCGCTGCTTCTCTGCGGTGAATGTAATTATGTATTCACTTGGCCAGCTTGCTTGAATTCCCTGACCCACATCGCCGTGGCGCCGGCGACGGAGGCCGGCATGGCGAGGAAGTTCACCACCGGTATCACGGTCATCAGCAACGACGCGCCGCCGAATCCCCAGGAGAGCAGCCGGCGCCCGCGCAGCCGTCGGCGCTGTTCCGCGAAATGCAGCCGGTGGTTGGCCATCGGGTAATCCATGTATTCGATGGCCAGCATCCAGGCGCTGAACAACGCCCACAGGAAGGGGGCGGCGAGGTTCACCGGCGGGATCAGGAACAGCAGACCGAGCGGCAGGGCGCGCAGGGCGAAGTAGACGAGCTTGCGCAGCTCCGAGTAGAGGCTGGGCAGGATGTCCTTGAGCAGCGCCCGCCAGCCGCCGGCGTCAGCCATGGACGTTCCGTCCAGGTGGCGTTCCACGGCCTCGGCCAGCAGGCCGTTGAAGGGTGCGGCGATCAGATTGGTGAGCAGGCTGAAGGTATAGAAGACCAGCAGCACCCCGGTGAGCGCGAACAGCGGCCACAGCAGGTACCGCAGCCAGTCGAGCCAGTCCGGCAGCCAGCCCAGCAGCCAGGTAAGCAGCACCTCCAGCCAGTGGACGCCGGCCAGGATGGCCGTGGTGAAGATCACCACGCTGATGAGCAATGGCATGGCCACGTAGCGGCGCAAGCCCGGCTGGCGTATGAGGCGCAGGCCTTCCCTCAGATACTGCGTTCCCTTGACCACGTCTTTCATCGGCTACCTCGTGGAATATTCAGCGCCGCGACGGGCGAGCAGGGCCGCACCGTAGGCGGCGCTCTGGTGACTCGCGGCAATGACCGGAATCCCGAGCAGCGTCTCCCGGATGGCCCGCCAAGCGCTATTGGCCGCGCCGCCGCCAACGCTATGGACCCGCAGCGGGTAGTGCGCGCCCAGTGCCTCGAGCAGGCGGTAGCCGCGCCGTTCGATGGCCGCGATCCCTTCTAGGATGCCTTGAAAGAACACAGCATCATCTTCCGGTCGCGGTTCGAGCCGCGGCGGCAGTTGGGGATTGTACTCGGGAAAGCGTTCACCGGGTGCAGGCAGCGGATAGTAGTCCAGGCCGGTGGGTTTGCCGGGCTGTACGCGCGCCGAGAGCCGTTCGATCTCCGCGGGCGAAAAGTAGCGGCGCAGCACCGTGCCGCCGCTGTTCGACGCCCCGCCCACCAGCCAGTGATCTCCCAGCCGGTGGCTGTAGACGCCGTAGCGCGGGGCGAACACCGGGCGCTCCGCGCACACCTTCAGCACCAGCGTGCTGCCGAGCGAGGTGACGGCCTCGCCGGGAGCCGCGCCCGTCGCGATGAACCCGGCCGTGCTGTCGGTGGTCCCGCTGACGATGCGGGTTCCGGCGGAGAATCCCCAGCGATTGCATAAGATCGGGTCGATCGTCCCGATCGGCCGGCCAGACGGGACTACCTCGGGCAGCAGTTCGCGCGGGATACCCAGGCGTTCCAGCCACGCCGGCCAGACGCGATCGACCGCATCGTAGCCCAGTTTCGCGGCGTTGTTCTCGTCGCTGACGCCCTGGTGGCCGGCCAGACGTCCCGCCAACCAGTCGGCCTGATGCAGCGCATGGCGGGCCTCGCGGGTCTGTCCCGCCGCATGCAGGTAGAGCAGCTTGGCGAGGCTCGAGGTCGGGCCGTGGGCGGCGCTCTCCGGCGGTGCTAGGGCGGAGATTTCCCGCGCTTCTTCGATGGCGCGCGCATCGTGGTACATCAGGGCCGGCCCGAGCGGCGTGCCCCCGGCGTCGCAGCACAGCAGCGTGCCCGAGGTGCCGTCGACGGCAATCGCGTCAATCCCGCCGAGCGGCAGCTTTGCGGCGAGCCGGTCGAGGACCTCGCCCATCGCCGCCCACCAGATCTCCGCGTCCTGTTCGAATCCGCCGTCCCTGTGTTCGGGCGGAGGCAGGGGGGCGGATGCCTCGGCCTGGATGTGTGCCGCTGCGTCGATGACGCAGCCGCGGCAGCCCGAGGTGCCGACATCGATGCCGAGGTAG
>JAHKKL010000358.1 GCA_020027635.1 Gammaproteobacteria bacterium | reverse complement strand
TGCACCGTATTCCACACCGTATCGAGATTGATGTCGAAGTAACCATGTGCCATCCGATTGAGCATCCCGCGCATATTACGCCATGGCACATTCGGATAGCGATCGACCAGTTCGGGATAATCGTTGACAAGTCTTGTGGCGGCCTCACCGATAATGATGATGTTCATGACGATGGCCTGCTGGGTTCGCCGATCGGCAAGGAAATCGTTTTTATCCAGTCCTTCGGCGTACGCACAGGCCAGTTTTGCCGCTTCCAGTATATGCTCAAGGTAACCGAGCAGCCGACTCTCGCTCATATTGGCATCGCTTCGAGCAAAACTTTTTGCCGGTATCTTGGCGGCAGATCCTCCGGGGTCAGAAGATCGACCGGCACGCCAAGCATTTCTTCCAGTTCAACCTGTAATCCGCCCAGATCAAACAGCGTTACACCCGGAAGCGGGTCGACAAGCAGGTCGAGGTCGCTGCCATCCTTGTCTTCTCCACGCAAGACGGAACCGAACACCCGCGGGTTCCGGGTTCTGAATCGCCGCACGGCGTCGCGTATGGCTGCCTGGTTTGCTTCAAGTGCGACTGAAGGTTTCACAGTCCAATCTCCCGCTTACACTCCACACGCCAGGAGTCTGTCGGATTTAGGGAAATGCTCAATAAATACTAGCTTTTGGTCTTGAAGTCACTGATTGTTTTCCCCTCACCCTGACCCTCTCCCGGAAGAGGGTGTCGCAAAAGGTGATCGTAATCCCGTAGGGTGCGCCGTGCGCACCATGAATCAACCGTTTGCATGTTCTCTCCGGTGCGCATGGCGCACCCTACATAGATTTACAACATCCTCTGGTGGGAGAGGGGATTGTTGGCATCTTTACAAATAGGAGGGGACTCTCCGGGTCGTCCAGACCTACCGCCCCACGCAGGTGTAGTTGAACCCAAGACCCGCCAGGTGCGCCTTCTCATAGACGTTGCGCAGGTCGACGAAGGCGTTGCCCCGCATGACCTGCTTCAGCCGGTCAAAATCCAGACCCCGGTATTCATTCCATTCCGTCATCAGGATCACCGCATCGGCGCCGTTGAGCGCCTCGTAGACATCGTTGAAATAGCGGACTTCATCCGGCAGCAGCTTCTTTGCCTCCTTCATGCCTTGCGGGTCATGGGCATGAATGACGGCTCCCTTGTCAATCAGGTTGGGAAGGATCGCGAGCGATGGCGCATCGCGCATATCGTCGGTTTCGGGCTTGAAGGTCAGGCCCAGTACGGCAATCGTCCTGCCCGAGACGCTGCCGCCCAGCGCCTTGCGTACCTTTTTTATCATCAGCGCCTTTTGCGCCGCATTGACCTCCACCGCCGCCTCGACGATGCGGCAGGGGGTGCCATGCTCCTGGGCGATGCGGATCAGGGCCGTGGTGTCCTTGGGGAAGCAGGAGCCGCCATAACCGGGACCGGCGTGCAGAAATTTGCTGCCGATGCGTTTGTCCATTCCCATACCCTTGGCGACCGCATGCACGTCCGCGCCGACCTTCTCGCACAGATTGGCGATCTCGTTGATGAAGCTGATCTTGGCGGCCAGAAAGGCGTTCGATGCGTACTTGATCAGTTCCGCGCTTTCCAGATTAGTGATCATGATCGGCGCCTCGATCAGGTTGAGGGGACGATAGAGCTCCCGCAGCAGCTTTTCCGCCCGCTCGCTTTCCACGCCCAATACCACGCGGTCGGGACGCATGAAGTCACTGATTGCCGCACCCTCACGCAGGAATTCGGGGTTGGAGGCAACATCGAAGTCGGCGCCCGGCTTTGTGTTGCGGATGATGCGTTCTACCTGGCGTGCGGTACCTACCGGAACGGTGGATTTGTCGACGATGACGGTATACCCGTTCAGGTGAGTTGCTATTTGCCTCGCGGCATCGTAGACATACGCCAGGTCCGCATGTCCATCTCCCCGGCGCGTGGGGGTGCCGACGCCGATGAACACCAGGTCGGCCTCTTCGACCGAATCCCACGCGGTAGTGAATTTCAATCGTCCCGCCGTCACATTGCGCGCCACCAGGCTGTCGAGGCCGGGTTCGTAAATGGGCATTTCGCCCGCGTTCAGGCGATCGATCTTGGACTGGTCGAGGTCAATGCAGGTCACATTGGCGCCGAACTCGGAAAAGCAGGCGCCGGATACCAGGCCGACATACCCTGAACCAATCATGACGACGTTCATATTGTTATCATCCTTTCCTCAATATTAAGCAAAAAGCAAATAAGAATGGCCACGGAATCCACGGAAGAACACGGAAAAATATTCGAAATCCAAACATCATGAAAACCGGGGTTATTTCTCATCAATTGAATCAATCAATGTAAAGCAATTCTGATTAAACCTGTCATTCCCGCGAAAGCGGGAAACCGGACTGTCCAGGATCCAGTGGGCTACTGGATCCCCGCTTTCGCGGGGATGACTACGTCAGAGATTCCAACAGCAATCTAATGGGGCGTTGATTCATCCTTGATAGTCGAAATCACTAAAAAGATTTTTCCCATTAATAGTTTTTCCGTGGGTTCCGTGGATTCCGTGGCCATACGTGGTAAGGCGATATTATTCACCGTTGCCGCCGAAATTCACAGCCCGCCATCTCAACCGTATTGCCGTTCGTAGTAATGGCGGTAATCGCCGCGGCGCACCCGGTCGCACCAGTCGCGGTGCTTGAGGTACCAGCACAGGGTCTGCTCGATGCCGCTGTGGAAATCATGCCGCGGCTCCCAGCCCAGCTCCCGCCTGATCTTTGAAGCGTCAATGGCATAACGCCGGTCATGGCCGGGTCGGTCTTTCACGAAGGTGATCAGATCGCGGTAATCGACCGGGCCCGGCTGGAGCTCATTCAGCCGGTCGCAGATCAGGTTGACGGTATCGAGATTGCGCCGCTCGTTGTCACCGCCGATGTTGTAGACCTCGCCCGGAATGCCCTTTTCGATCACCGCCTCGATGCCGCGGCAGTGATCCTCGACGTACAGCCAGTCGCGCACGTTCAGGCCGTCGCCGTAGACCGGGATCGGCTTGCCTTCCAGCGCATTGAGGATCGCGAGCGG
>JAHKKL010000059.1 GCA_020027635.1 Gammaproteobacteria bacterium | reverse complement strand
TGCGCGAGCGCGCGGGCCATCTCGACAACTGCATCAAACTTTTCAACTGCAGTCCGGAGATCAGGAACCGGCTGCTGGAAAGCAGTGTCTTGACGGGATTCCAAATTGGGTAATACTTTCACCTGAGGCAGTAACGGTGGCTCGACGCGATCAGCCACCGCGGAGGAGCAGAGGGGAATCGATATGAATGTGGAACGACATTCCAAACAACATCCGGTCGTCGGTGGCATTTACCGCGACAAGTCGGGGAGCAGTCTTGTGGTCGTGAACGTCGTTGGTGACAAGGCCTTGCTGGAATATGCCAACGGCACCATCACCACCATTGACGTCAACAACTGGCCGCTGCTCCATCCACAATCCGCCGCCTTCTAGCAGGGCGGTCCAGCGAGAGGAGATAACGACAATGACAGAACGAAGGAAGATCAGAGACCGACGCGTGAATCCCCCCAAGCAGGGGCTGCCGTTATATTACAAACGCTATACCGGGGACCGGCGACTGTCTTTTCAAGCCGCGCCGTGGAACTCCTGGATGGGAGTGGCGCCGCTCTCGCAACCCGATGCCTGATCCGCGCGGCGCGTGTTGACGCCGCGATCAGGCATGACATGAACCGGTAAGGCAGGATGGCGGTGGCTTGCGGGCCACCGCCGGGTAAGCGGCCGGTCTCATCGGGCGGCGAGTTCGGCGAGCAGCGCCGGGTAATCGATTTTCGCGTTGTGTCGTCTGTCCAGTGGGATACGGGGCAGGCTGACCACCCGGTCGATTCCAGCCCAGGGCAACGCGTTTATCAGCTCTTCCATGTCAACCGCTCCGGCCTTTCGTGCCAACTCCAGTACGAGGAGTCGTTTGCCACGATAGGAAACGAAAGCCGCACGGGCGAGGCGGGGGTCGCTGGCCAGCGCGGCCTCTACCATGAGGGGATAAATGGCCCCGGGTGGTTCTCCCACGCGAGCGGCGCAGCGTCCCGTGAGCCACAGGCGATGGTGATCATCGAGCCAGCCTGAGTCACCGGTGCGGTGCCATACCGTGTCTCCGGCACGGAATTTCGATTCTGCCTCGCCTTGCCCCCGCAAATAGCCCGGGGCGACATGGGGGCCGCTCACCACGATCTCGCCCCGTGCCCCCGCAGGCAAGGACCGGCGGTTCATTTCCTCTTCGGAAACGTTCGCCAACGGCTGGCCCCAGTGATCCTTAAGAATCCGCAGCCTGATCTCGGGAACAGGCCGGCCCGCCGGGAGTCCCGCGCCTTCGGCGATGGCGGCATGATCCGCCGGTGTGATCTCGTCACGTGAGAGCAAGGCAATGGGTTCCGCCTCCGTGGATCCATAGAGCGCGGCCACGCGTGCCTGTGGACTGGTCCGGGCGGACTTCTCCAGTACCCGAAGGAATACCGGCGCACCACCCGTGAAGACGGCACGCAGGGAGTTCAAGGTCCGGCCAGCCGTCAGGCAATGATCCGCCAGGTGTTCTACCAGGGCAGGCGAGGCAAGCAGGCTTTCAATCTCCCAGCGATCGATGGCCCTGGCGATGCGCGCGGGATCGGCTGCTGCCGGACGGCGCAGATCCACGTCGGGAATGTAGCTGGTTACTCCATGACCAAGATTGGTCATCACCAGGTTTGGCATGGTGGCCAGTGTGATACTGCCTGGTCTGAGGTCCAGGTGGCGCGAGAGGATTTCCTGGGTTGAGAGCAGCAGGCGGTGGCTGCGCAGCAGCCCTTTGGCGGCGCCGGTGCTGCCGCTGGTGAAGGTGAGCATGGCCGGCGCATCGTCCTGGCGGGTGGCCGTGTGCTCGATGGGAGGCATTCGGCGGGCAACGCCGAGGGAGGTCGTACCCGGAAACCAGCCATGAGTGACAAACGCCGGTTTGATGGTGCGCAACGCCGGCGTCAGCAGACGCAACAGGCACGCCATGGGACTGCCCACGAAGGCCTTCAGGGGCAAGGCATCGTGGCAGCGTTCGAGCTGCGTCGTGGCGTTATCCGGGTCGATGAAGACCGGTACCGCGCCTAGCCTGAATGCCGCCGCGATGACCGCGTACAGGGGCGCGGACATGGGAACCAGGGTCACGATGCCGTCCCCGGGGCCCACCCCGGCCCGGGAGAGCAGGGAGGCAATTTGCCTGGACCCTCTGCGCAGATCCGAAAATGTGGTTATGCGCTCCCGCTCCAGCGGCCCGTCGATGATCGCCGCGGTATCCGGCGTGCGGCCGGCGGCATCGTCCAGCAGCTCGATGATATTCACAGAGATCTTGCGTACAGCGTGTAGCGCCGGAAATCCCGCATCACGTCGCTATCCAGCCGCCGGGAAGGATTGTCTTCATGCATGAGGGCATGGATCGTACGGTGCATGCCGAGCGCGCGCGCGGTGCGGTTGATCCGTGACAGCAGCAGCGCCGCCAGACCCTTGCCGCGGTGGGATTCCCGTACGGCGATGCTTTTGACGATGACCGTGTCGACGGGGTGGCCCCGCCCGGCCCGCAGCAGATCCGGCAACGCCAGGCAGAAGGCGACCGGGGTAGCGTCCTGTTCCATGATGAGCACCAGCTCCGGTTTGATCCGGGTCAGCAAAGGTGCATAGATCCGGTGAAATTCACTCTCGGTGATGGGGGTGTACAGGAGATTGTCCTTAAATGCCGCGCTGGAGAGTTGCCAGAGCCGGCTGAGATCCGTCTCAACGTCGCGGGTTGCGAGGGGTCGCAACGCATAGCCTGCTTTTTCCAGGTCGTTCATCACATTGCTTCGGTCCTTGCAGCGGGCGTTGTCCTCGTTGATGGAGGAGTAATACCGGGCGAAGGCATGAAAACCCGCCGACTCGAAATGTCCGGGCCAGTCATCCGGATTATCGGGTTCCAGGAAGAAAGGGGGTTCCAGGCCGCGCTGCGTGATGAGCCGATAGCGTCGCCAGGTATTGCCGTCAATGGGTCCGACCGCCAGGGTGCAGCCCTGGACGGCAAGCGCCCGGCAGGACCCGGCCAGGATCTCGGCCGCCGAGACACTGTCACGCACGGCGTAGTGCCCGATGAAGCCCAGGCGCTCGCCGGTATATTCAGGGAGATGCCGCCACCAGAGCGATGACCGCCCCTGCAGTTGGCCATCGCGTGACGTCATGAGCACGGCATCCGGAGCATGCTGCCTGACCATCTCCGGACTAAGGTCCGCGTATCCCTTGAGGCTGCAGAAGCGGTCGAGGTCGGCGTGCTCTGTGGTGCTAATGACGGTCATGGAGCGTTACATGCCGGCCGGGAGGAGAGCGGGTGCCAGTGCCAGCACTGAAGTCAACGTGGTGACGATGGCCTGGCGCAGCCAGCGCAGGGTGTCGACCGGAAAACGCTCCAGGTGCGGCTGGATTACGGCGAACAGGACGGTGGCGGCAGCCACGGCCAGGGCGGCGGCGGCGAGACTCGCCAGTGCGGCGGTGGTAAGGCCCTGGAAGAGCAGGATGGACGGGATCAGGAGCAGGATCCCTTTGCCGGTACTCCAGAGGATGCCGTCCGTCAGGGAGGAAGCGGGCCGGGCGCGCCGATGGCGTACCAGGGCGATGATGGACAGATCCGAACCGAACACGGCGGCGTATGCCCCGAAGAGTCTGGGGTCCTGGTAGTGCCAGAACAGGAGCAGCCAGATGATGCCGCCGAACAGGTTGGCGAGCGCCACCGGGAAATTGAACAGCCGCAGATAGTCACTGGGAGTGCGGCTCGTCACGGACGTGTACAGGATGATGACGATGATCGACGGGACTACCCAGCGCCAGTCGGCGATGGCCCATGCCAGGTATCCCCAGAGGGCGGCGCCGAACAGGGCATCGTCGGCGAGGGTCGTGCGCTTGCGCCAGAAGCGGATGAACAGCGACAGTCCGATGAGGCAGGTCAGGTGCTGGACCAGCTCCAGCGCATCCAGGTGGAGAAAGGACCTGAGCAGCAGATAGCTGAAGAGGGGGATGATGAGGTTATCCAGCCCCCACCAGGCGGCGGCTTCGGCCATCATGACCATGATGCCGATATTGACGCCGATCAGCAGGCTCTCGAGGCGGGGGGTGTCGGTGAACAGCAGCACCGGGACGTGGACGCAGAAGAAGGCCGCGAAGAAAAAGGCGACTGACCCCTCCACGCTTTTGCCGCCACCCCGGTCGTTGTAGCGCTGCTTCCCGTATTCCTTGCCGACCAGGGCGGCGAAGGTATCGGCAACGGCCAGTACGAGCAGTGGCACGCCGTAGAGCAGCGGTGACTCCCGCGCCAGCAGGAACAGCAACATCAGACTCAGGATAAAACAGAATTCGCCCACCGTGTTGCGCTGCACCCCCGCCAGTACCTGTCCAGGCCCGGCCTGCAGGGCAGGTATGGTGCGCAGCAGGGTAAACAGGACAAGGCTCGATACGCCAAGGATCACCACCGGCAAGGGGCTGGAAAACAGCCAGGGCAGGGGCAGGGCGAGCAGGCCGCCCCCCAGATGGAAGAGCTTGCGCACCAGCTCGGGGTGGGGGTGGGTCAGCAATTGCCAGGTGCGCAGGACGGCGAACAGCAGCAGCATGCCTGCCATCAAGGCAGGGGTCGTGAACCAGGGATTCATGTCAAGGGGCATCATGTCAGCGCCTCGATGTGGAAGGCGCCGTAGAAGGCGGCCTTGTTCTCCGGCAACAGCCGTTCGGCGAGGTCGTTGAGGGGGTGAAGCCTTTGCGCCAGTCGTTCGGGGCAGGCGCGCGGCACCATCATGTTCCAGTAGGCGATGCGTCCGCCGCTGCGGCCCGCGCGGGCGATTTGATCGAAGGCCGACTCGGTGGCGCTTTCGGACAGGTATTCGAATATATCTGACAGGTTGAAGCGGTCGATGCAGGCGTCCCCGGTTTCGGAGAGGGTGGACTCGAGCGATGCGAGGCGCCATTCCAGGCGGTCCAGATGATCACGGATGATCTCGAAATTCTCCGGCCGCAAGGCATGGGGCAGGGCGCTGGCGTGATGACCGAAGGCGATCCACTGGAAATAAGGGTTCCGTGACGGATCCAGTGCAGTCAGGACATGTTTCGCCCGGGCCAGGGCAGCGTCGGCCATCTGTCCTTGTGCATAGCGGAAAAATGCAGGATCACGGCCCAGCCAACCCATGACAGGCCGCGAGAGGAACAGACGCAGCAGCCAGCGCCAGCGCCGGTTGTCCCAGACCTCGTGGTAGTACCGTTCACGCGCCGCGAGATTTTTGGGTCTGAAGAGGTCCTCGATCTCCGCGCGGCGATGGATGAGGGGGAGGACATAGCGGCGGAACAGGGCAAAATAGTTTTCGAACCTCCCCGCCGAGCCGATGCCGGCGGCGACGGCCGGCAGGCGTCGGTCCCAGAAATCACGGGTGGCCGGGGTGAGGCTGGAGCGCAGATCCTGGTAGTGGGTGAGGCGGCGGTCGCTCTGGCGCGCGCCCAGCAGTTCGAGCAGCCGGGCGTGATCGAGCCGGCGGAACGCGGCGCACTTGATCTCCAGGCAGGCGATCTGGGCGGGAGAGGGGTCCAAGGCGATTACCCTGGCCGGCCGGCGCGCGAGCAGCGAAAGGGTGTTCTCGCCGCCGGAGGCGATGGATAGACACACATCGCCCGGTTGCACATCCAGCGCCTCCAGCATGACGTCCGCGTCTTCCCAGCACTGGGCGTAGCGGATGATGGACGGGTTCGCCATGCAACTGACAGCGCGAGCACCGACGGTCATGATGGCGCATCGGGTGGCGGCAGGCGCACCACGGTACCGGTGGCGCCATCCATTTCCACCCAGTCGCCGTCCTTCAGCCAGCGAGTCAGGTCAGGAAGGGCGACGATGGTGGGCAGGCCCAGTTCGCGGGCGACGATGGCGGAATGGGAAAGCAGGCTGCCACGCTCCACCAGCAGGCCAGAGGCGGCGGGGAACACCATCACCCAGCCGGGGTCGGTGCGTTCGGCGACGATGATCTCGCCCTGCCTGACCCTGGCGTGTCGCGGGTCGCGGATCACGCATACCGGGCCGCGCACGATGCCCGGACAACAGCCGGTGCCCGTGCAACGGTCGCCCTCGGGCAATGGAGCCGTCTGCCCGGAACTGAAGCTGTGGCCGCGATACACCACGCCGCGGGTTTCGAAGCGTTCGGCCGGGGCGGGTACGCGGGCGTGCGCGTCGAATTCACGGCGCCGCAGCCCCACCAGCCCGGCGAGGTCGGTGGTGGTGGCGCGGCCTTCCACGAAACCCAGGATCTCGTCCCACTCCAGATAGAACACGTCGCGGGCTTGCGCCAGGCAGTCGAGGGCGGCGAGGCGCTTGCCCAGCTCCACGGCGATCAGGCGCGCCCGGCCGAACACGCGGGTGCGCTCGAAACGCAGGTTCTCCCGGTCACGTACCCGGGACCGGGTGTTGGCGAGTACCCAGTTAAAGATCAGGCGGCGCAGGGGGTGTCTTCTCAGGGCGGTTTTTACCCGCGCTTCCGCCTGCCGGCGCAGGCTGGTTTCCGCCTCCGGCGCCGTCTGTGGCCGCCCCGAGCGGATGCCGAGCGCGTACTGTCCGATGGCCCGCAACAAAGGCGAGGGGTCATCGTGCAGCGTCGGGCTTTCCAGCTTGAGCTCATCCATGCAGCGTTCGCCGAAGCGCTCCAGGTAGTCGCCGAGTTCGCGCGAGAGTTCGGGGTATTCCTGCGACAACGCGGGGAGCTGCCCCGGTTCGGCGTCGCAGAGAGTTTGAACCAGCCCGGGCGAGGTCGCCGCGATTTCGGCCATGCGCCGTACCCGCCGGGCCGGTTCGGCGCTCACCATGCCCTGATCGGCGGACAGCAGGTCGTTTTGCAGGGTGCCGGCCGCATCCGCGATCCAGCCTCGGGTCAGACGGCGCAGCACGCCGTAAAAAAACATGGTGGCGAAATCATTGACGATCGGCGCGTCCCAATGCGTCAGCAATTGCCGCTCCAACCGACGGTAATAAGCCACCAGTTCGTCGGGCCGCAGGCGGGAGAGGTCCGGCTGCTCCCGTCCCAGGGCCTCGTCCAGACGTTGATAAAAATGCCGCACGCGCCGCTTGAGACCGAGATAGGCGATTAACAGCCCCCACAATGTGGCCGCGAGGCGCAGGGCATCGCGCAGGCGATCACCGGTCCCGGTCTTGGCGACACCCGCCGCCAGTTCATCACCGAGGCTTTCGCGCACGCCCATCATCTGTTCCATGAAACGACGGTTGAAGCGGTAGCCCGGCAGGATGGCCACCAGCCGGTACCAGTTGAACAGGTTGTAGTAGACCCTGCCGCGGATCAGTCCCAGCATGCAGCAGAACATGTCGCTGCGTTCATCGATCTGCGCCTGGGGCAGGCGCATCAGTCGGCAGAACTCGCGATAGACGTATTCATAGGCGCGGCGCGCGAACGAAAAGGTCAGGGGTGTGGTGATGCCGCTGTAGCTTTCGATGATATTGGCGTTGTCCCAGATCGCGCGTTGTCCATCCGGATCCGCGCGGTTCTCCAGACCCGTGATGGGGCGGCTTTGCAGGAGATGGAGATCTCCCCCGGCGAGGGTCCACTCGATGTCCTGGGGGCGACCGAAGTGGCGCTCCGCCTGCAGCGCCAGCCGGGCGACCTGTTGGACCTGGTGGTCGTCCAGACAGGGTGTCAGGGCCTCATCCGGAGGTAACAGCACGGTCCGGGTGCCTTCTTGGCTGGCAGAGTCCGGCCGGTGGGTCACGGTTTTGGCCGCGATCGCGCGCTCCAGGATGTGGCCATCCCGTGCCACGCGCCAGGTGTCACCAGTGGCCTCGCCGGATACCAGGGCACTGCCCAGACCGGGCAGGCCCGTTACCACCGCCACACCCCGCCGGCCGCTAACCGGGTCCGCGCTGAACGCCACGCCGGAGACATCCCCCGCCACCATGCGCTGCACCACGACGGCGGGCGCGTCCGGCAGGGACTTCAGGCCCGCCTGCCGCCGGTAGGCGACGATGCGTTCACTGAAGCCCGAGCGCCACACATCCGCTACCCGTTCGGCAACCGCCTCACGGCTGACATGGAGAAAGCTCTCCAGTTGCCCGGCGAAGGAGTGTGCCGCGCTGTCCTCCTCCAGGGCGGAGGAACGCACCGCGAAGACGGTGTCATTCCCGGACAGCCTGGCGCAGGCCGCCTCGATCTCGCGGCGCGCTTCCGCTTCCGGCGCCAGCGAGGCGATGGCAGCCTGCATCGCCGGCGCCGTTGCGGCGGCGGCGAGAGCGCCTGTGCCGGCGGGAGGCAGGCTGGCATCGAAGGCGCGGGGCAGGATCACAAACCACTCGGGCACTGGCAACCCCGCCCGCGTCAGTTCGGCGAGCGCATGAGCCTTGCCTCCCACCGGGCTGTCGGCCTGTACCTGCAACGGCCAGAGAACAACGCCAGTGCCGCCCGCCATGCGA
>JAHKKL010000058.1 GCA_020027635.1 Gammaproteobacteria bacterium | reverse complement strand
TCACGCGCACGGGAGGAATGCGAACCTTGTCTCCCGCCTTCACCTTGTACTGGGCACGTATCCGGCCGCTATTGACCCGTACCTCACCCCGCCGCAGGATGCGATAGATATGGCTCGGCGGCACACCCTTCAGACAACGCGTCAAAAAATTATCGATGCGCTGCCCGGCCTCATCCTGAGCGACAGTGACGAGCCTGACCTGTGTCTGTGATGGGTGAGCGCTGGAGCCCATTGCCGGTAGTTGCCTGAGGTAACTGGAGGAACCGGCATTGTACCTTCAAATTCACATAACATTCAGTGCCTTCGTTGCTAGGACAGGACAAGGTTGATATAGTCGCGCCACGACGTGGTCCTTGCCGCCATCGATTGAAGGGAGGCAATTCACGTCCGTGATACGAATTTCCTGCTGATGAATGCGTTATTCGCATAAACCGTTTTTTCAGCAGTTTCAGCAAGCAGCTGATTTTGGACCTTTATTGACACACAACCAGCGCTCCTGTGATTAACGCAACGCACTACAGCCTTTTTGCTGTCATTAGCCATTTCTGGATCCGGCGGACAAATATCGGCTCGTCCGTATTTGTCCGGCAGGAGGGCGACTTGGCTTGCCGGCTGCCGTGCGCTGCACAGGAAACGGTCGAGCGCGCGAGAGACATAACACATGAAAAGAATGCTCATCAACACCACGCAACCCGAAGAGTTGCGTGTGGCCCTGGTGGATGGCCAGAAGCTCTACGATCTTGATATCGAGATACCTTCGCGGGGACAGAAAAAATCCAACATATACAAAGGCAAAATCACCCGCATCGAACCCAGTCTGGAAGCGGCCTTCATCGATTATGGGGCCGAACGTCATGGATTTCTCCCGTTAAAGGAGATTTCACGCAACTATTTCTCCGATGCCGCCAAGGAAGGCGGTGGCCGACAGAGCATCAAGGATGCCCTCAAGGAAGGACAGGAGCTGGTCGTTCAGGTTGAAAAAGAAGAACGCGGCACCAAGGGCGCCGCCCTCACCACCTTCATCAGCCTTGCCGGTCGCTACCTCGTCCTGATGCCGAACAATCCGCGCGCCGGCGGCGTGTCCAGGCGCATCCAGGGAGATGAGCGCAACTTTCTTCGCGATGCCATGAGCGCACTCAACATCCCGGAGGACATGGGCATCATCGTGCGCACCGCCGGCGTCGACCGCAGCGCCGAGGAACTCCAGTGGGACCTCGATTATCTGATCACGCTGTGGGATGCCATCATGAAGGCGTCCAAGGAGAAACCGGCGCCGTTCCTCATTTACCAGGAAAGCAATGTCATTATTCGCGCCTTGCGCGACTACCTGCGCAAGGACATCACCGAAATCCTGGTCGACAGCCAGGATGTTTACGAGAAAGCGACGGAATTCATGCAGCAGGTCATGCCGCACAACCTGGGCAAGCTCAAACTGTACCAGGAAAAGATTCCGCTGTTCAGCCGCTTCCAGATCGAGTCCCAGATCGAATCGGCCTTCCAGCGTGAAGTCACGTTGCCCTCCGGCGGGGCCATCGTCATCGATCACACGGAAGCCCTGCTCTCCATCGATATCAACTCGGCCCGCGCGACCAAAGGCAGCGATATCGAGGAAACCGCGCTGAACACCAACCTGGAAGCGGCCGATGAAGTTGCCCGTCAGCTGCGTATCCGCGATCTCGGCGGTCTGATCGTGATTGACTTCATCGACATGCAGCCGCCGCGCCACCATCGGGAGGTTGAGAACCGATTACGCGATGCGCTCAATATGGATCGGGCCCGCGTCCAGATCGGACGTATCTCGCGTTTTGGCCTGCTGGAGATGTCACGGCAACGGTTGCGCCCTTCGCTGGGTGAATCGAGCCAGAACGCCTGCCCACGCTGTGCCGGTCGGGGGACGATTCGGGGCGTTGAATCCCTGTCGCTTTCCGTGCTGCGCATCATCGAGGAAGAGGCCATGAAGGAGAATACGGTCCGTGTCGTGGCGCGGGTACCGGTCGATGTCGGCACCTATTTGCTCAATGAAAAACGCGAGCTGCTGCTGAGCCTGGAAAGACGTCACGGCGTCTCTGCCATGCTGATTCCCTCACCCGCACTGGAAACGCCGAATTACGACATCCAGCGGGTCCGCGGTGAGGAGCTGCGTGGCAAGGAGCCCGAGCGGAGTTACCAGATGATGCACGAAGAGCCTGAAGAAGACGCCCTGCAGGCTCATACACCGGCCAGGGCGGCGGCGATGGAAGCACCCGCCGTGAAGGCGGTCGCACCGTCCACACCCGCACCGGAACACAAATTCGTCGAGATCGCCGAAGAAAAGGCTCCCGAGAAAGAAAAAAAGCCGGGTTTGTTGAATCGGCTTATTTCCAGCCTGTTCGGGCCCGAAGAAGCCACTGAACAACCCGCCGGCAAACCCGGTGAGCAGCCACCCGGACGTCGCAGTCAGCCATCACACG
The DNA here is from genome assembly GCA_020027635.1 of Gammaproteobacteria bacterium. Lineage (GTDB taxonomy): Bacteria > Pseudomonadota > Gammaproteobacteria > UBA9214 > UBA9214 > CAVQCA01. Next base: position 5,935 of record JAHKKL010000058.1, on the reverse strand, counting down.
AACATGGCAAAAACGACAGCCCCGCACGGAGCAGCACGGCACGCGGTCAGCCACAGGGAAGACGACGTGGCGGCAACCAGAACCGCCAGGCTTCGGGTCGGCCACCGCGCCGTGAAAACCCACCCAGAGAAGACAGGGCACAGACCGTACCGGAACAGCATGTGATGCCGGAAGCCACCGAGCTCACGGACGCCCATCCCGCTTCCGGACCGGAGAGTGACCGCACGGAACGAAACCAGGGACGCGGGTCATCCCGGCGCGGGCGGCGCGGTGGACGACACAGACCCTCCGGTCAACGCCGCGGCAACGACAACCCGCAGGAACGCATGACCGATGCCTCACATGCCATCTCCAGCCAGGGCAGCGGCGGAGCCTCAGACACGGGCGCACAAAGTTCCCACCCACCCACTGCTCCGACGCCTTCCGCTGAACAGACCAGGAGCACCCCCGAGCAGGCGGGAAAACCGGCCGCTGTGGCCGGCAGTCCGGCCCCTCAGCCACACAAGGACGGCGGTGAGTCTGTGCATAAGAAAGCGGATAATGCGGTGCCGCCAGCCGTTTCCGCGATGGCGGCTCAGGAGAGAAAACACTCTGGCGACACTGCCGCCCCGGCTCACTCGGCAGAAAAGGTGGAGGTAAAAATCGATAAGGCGTCCTCATGACAGAGGCCGCCAGTCCTTACTGATGCGAATTCACAGACGATGCTGCTGGCGGATCTCTGCCAGCAGGCTCTGTGCCGCCTGCTCGATCAGATCCAGCACCCGCTCGAAACCGGTTATCCCGCCATAATAAGGATCCGGCACTTCATCCTCGACCAGTCCGGTCGCGAACTCCAGGAACAGGTGCAGCTTCGATCGATGGGCAGGGGGGCAAAGCGACATCAGGTCGTCATAATTATTGCGATCCATCGCGAGCACATAGTCGAAATCCAGGAAATCATACTCGTTGACCCTGCGTGCACGCTGCCTGGCGAGATCGATACCGCGCTTTCTGGCCGCTTGCGTGGCCCGGACATCCGGCGGTTCCCCGACATGGTAGGCATGCGTTCCCGCCGAATCGATCTGGATCAGTGACGTCAAACCCTGTCCTTCGACCAGATGCTCGAACACGCCCTGCGCTGTCGGTGAACGGCAAATATTGCCCATGCAGACAAACAAGACCCTGACCATCAGAACGACTCCACACCCGACAGCACCCGTTCGACCCGCGCCAAGTCTGCTTCGGTATCCACCCCGGGAGCGGGAACGGCTTCGGCGATCCCGACGTGGATCTTCAGACCATGCCAGAGGGCGCGCAGCTGCTCGAGCTTCTCGAAGACCTCCAGCGGGGAAGGTTCCAGCCGGCTGTAGTCACGCAGGAAGCGCGCCCGGTAGGCATAGAGACCGATATGGTGCAGCATGGGGTTTCCGCCCGGTATGCCGGCACCCGTTTCCGCCGGATCGCGATGCCAGGGTATGGGGGCTCGACTGAAATACAGTGCATAGCCGCTACGATCGACAACGACCTTCACGATGTGCGGGTCGGTCTCGTTCTCGGATGCCTTCAAGGGATAGGCCAGGGTAGTGATAGAGGCGATCTGATGGCTGGCGAGATCGTCGGCCACCTGGTCGATCAGCCTGGGGGGCATCAAGGGCTCGTCGCCCTGCAGGTTGACAACTATGGCGTCAACACTCCATCCGCGCGTTGCCACGACTTCGGCCAGCCGTTCAGTACCCGAGGCATGCGCCGTGGACGTCATGCAGACATCGGCGCCAAAACCGGCCGCCGACGCCGCGATGCGCTCGTCATCCGTGGCAATGACGACCTCTTGCGCGCCGCTCGCCCGCGCACGTTCATAGACATGCTGCAACATGGGCCTGCCGGCGAGCAGACGCAAGGGCTTGCCGGGCAGCCGCGATGAGGCATAGCGCGCGGGTATTACGATCTTGAACACCGTAGACATATCCGTTTCTAAGATCACCATGGGCGGTTAATCGGGAGAAAGATCATACCTGCAGGGAAGCCCGCCGGGAAATTCCCTCATCGCCGCCTGAAGCGGGCCAAGCGGACCTGTACAACTGCAGCCCCGGCGCCGGTGGACGTGCAGTATGAATTCAGACTTCTTCCTCCGCGCGCAGCTTGCGCGCTTCTTCCTCCAGCATGACCGGAATATCGTCCTTTACCGGATAGGCCAGGCGGTCTGCCTTGCAGATCAGCTCCGCCGCCTTCTCGCGGTAGACCAGCGGCCCCTTGCATACCGGGCAGGCCAGGATCTCGAGTAATTTTTTATCCATCAGGTATTCCCATCCATCGTTCCTATCATGAAGCCACCGCGGCGGCGGCACTCCCGCCCCTGGCGAGCAAATCCAGCACCCGGGCGCCGAATTCCGCCTTCATCTCAATTGTAACAGGGATATACCAGCTGTTCTTGAGGGCGAAATTCCGGCATTTCACCGCATCCTTCTCGGTCATCACCACCGGCCTGTCGTCACCGAAATCCAGATCCGCCGCCACATAGACATGGTGATCGGGAAAGACGTGTTCCTCCAGCCGCATACCCGCCTGTCTGAGGCGGGAGAAAAAACGCGCCGGGTTGCCGATCCCGGCGACGGCATGCACGGACTCCCGGTCGAAACTGGCCAGTTCCCTGGGGCCGATCCCCTGATCAAGGCTGATCGCCCTACCCGCGAGCATCGTCATCGGATACTCACCAGGCCCGCCCGATCCGTTGACGACGACGAGATCGACTTCGGTCAGCCGCCCCGGCGGTTCACGCAAGGGTCCGGCAGGCAGGCAGAACTCGTTACCGAAACGCCTGTCACCATCAATAACCACGATCTCGATATCACGCTCGAGGGCATAATGCTGCAGCCCGTCATCACAGACCATCAGGTCACACTCATCCTGTTCGAGCAATGCCCGTGCCGCCGCAACGCGATCTGGCGCAACCACTACCGGACATCCGCAGCGTCCGGCGAGGAGGACCGCCTCATCGCCTACGTTCAAGGGGTCGCTGTCAGCACGCACTGGCTGCGGCATGTGACGCGCCCTGCCCTTATAGCCCCGCGCAATCACCCCCGGCCGGTAACCGGACGCTCTCAGGAAGTCGACCAGCCAGGTCACCAGCGGCGTCTTGCCGGTGCCGCCTGCGGTGAGGTTTCCTACGATAATGACCGGCACGGGAACCTTGTGTCTGGCCAGCAACCCTGTCTGATAAAGCACACGGCGTATCCGGCTGAGCCCGCAATAAACCAGTGATACCGGTGTCAGCAAGAGCAGCCACGGACTGCGGTGATACCAGGAATATTCCAGGCGGTTCATATGACCTCAGGCGGATACCGGCGGCAAGGCCCTACCGTTTCTCAACACCTTGGCGCACCAACACGTTAGCACCGGCTCCAACAGCGAGTTAGCAACCTTCATTGCTGCACTCCAACGCGGCAATGCAGCATGGATCATACGTTATTTATCGCAGCAGCCATACCCGTTCCTGGTGGTACAGGAAACGGTACGCCAGTAACGCGGATCGCTGCAGCGAAACGATTCTGCTTCGGGGTGCGTGCCGTCTGATCGCAGCCTGACGGTTATCGCACCCTGCGGAGCGGTATCGAGCAACACGGAACCGGCCTTGTGGTACCTGTCGACCACCGGCCCGCGTGGGAACCGGTAACGATTACGATATCCCGTGGGAAACAGAGCATAGTCGGGGTGAACGGCCTCGACAAAGGCCGGTGATGAAGAAGTCAAACTGCCATGATGAGGAACAACCAGCACATCGACTGGCAACCGGTCGCGCAATTCCTGCAGGAGAATCCGTTCCGATTCCGCCTCGATGTCACCGGTCAACAGGACACGCCGTCCTCCACGAGCCTCGATGCGAATGACGCAGGAGGCATTGTTCCCTTTCCGGTAACTGCGCGCATCCGGGTGCAGCACGGTAAAATCGACCCCGTCCCACCGCCAATGCTCGCCTCGATGGCACTGCCGGGCCTTGCGCATCGTCAGGAGTTCCGGGATGCCGGCTTCCACATCGGTAACCGGTAATTCCTTCAATACGGAGGGAACACCACCGATATGGTCGTTATCACCGTGGCTGACAATCAGTTTATCAATCCTCCCTATCCCCTGACTGCGCAGATAGGGGACCACGACGGTTCGACCGGTATCGAAGCCTGGACTGTAGGCCGGCCCGGCGTCATAGACCAGGGTATGGTCCCGTGTTCGAGCCACCGTCGACAGTCCTTGCCCGACATCGAGCAAGGTCACCCAGATCTCACCAGATGCCGGTCCTGGCGGTCTTGCCGCAAGCATGGGCAACAGCATCACCAGACCGAGCCATTTGCCGGGGAAGCCGTGTGGTGCAAACAGCAGGAAAATGCCGGCGATCGCCGGCAGCAGTGTCCATGTCAGCGGCTGATGCAGATTCAGGAGTGAAAAATCCAGGCTGCCCAGCCATGTCAGGCAAGGCCAGAGGGTATCCATCAGCCATGCCGCCAGATTCAGCAACAGACCGCCTGCCGTGGTACTGATGAAAAGCAGCAACGTTCCGACCAGGGCTGTCGGCACCACTAGAAGGTTCACCCAGGGAACGGCGATGACGTTCGCCAGCGGAGCGACCATGGATGCCTGTTGAAAAATGGCCAGCAAGACCGGCAGCATGCCGACGGCAAGCACAATATGGACATGGGTCCATTTATGCCAAAAGCCTATGGACCCGTAGCGCCCGTACGTGATACAGACAATCAGGGTCACGGCCCAGAACGACAGCCACCAACCGGTGGCCAACACCGCCAGAGGGTCGATAGCCAGGGTTGCGATTACCGCCAGGCACAGCACGTGAACGGGTCTGGACCACCGCCCCGCCAACAGCGCCGTCATGGCCACGGCCAGCATGATCAGCGCCCGCTGGGTCGGAATACCCAGGCCGGCAAGAAAGGCATAAAAAGTAGCCGACAACAGCGATATCACCACCGCGGCCCGAGCGGCCGGGATGGTTTCCGTCCAGGTGCCAAGACGCGACCAGAGAAATCTCATCAACCAGAAAACCAGTCCGGCCACGAGACTGATATGCGACCCCGAAATAACCATCAAATGCGTGGTGCCTGTGGCTCGCAGGACATCCCACTGCGCAGCATCGATAGCGCTATCGTCACCAATCGTCAGCGCGCTTATCAGGGCCAGTCCCGGCGGCGCGTGTTCCCTGGAGTTGAAGTAGGCCGCAATGGCTTTGCGCATCCCGTCGGTGAATGACCAGGACCGAACTCCGAGCTGCTGGTTGCGCTTGTCGTCCCTTACATAGCCGGTTGCCGAAATTCCCTGCTGAAACAGCCAGCGTTCATAATCAAAACCACCCGGGTTTGCATGGCCATGGGGCCGTTTCAGCCGTACCGCCAGCTGCCAGCGCTCACCCAGCGCCGGTATTTGTCGGGTCTGGTACCAGCTGATCTGGAGCTTTCTTGCGAAATCCCCCCAACCGTTCCCCTCGTCGAGCCGGTCCGCGTGAAACACGAAGCTGACGCTCTGGTTTGGCAGGCTACCGGGGAGATCCGCAATGGTGCCTTGAACCAGCACGGTCCGACCCTCGAGGCGGGCGTCCAGAACGGCATCGAGGGTTGTCTGCGCATGATATGACGCCCAGAAAAAACCAAGGAAGAAGATGGCGGGCAGCCAGGCAAGGCGCCATCGCATCGCGAGGAATGCGGCGAATACCCCGGTATGGCAATACCAGGAGGGGAGTTCAGGCAGGTACTGAAGCGCCAGAACACCCGCAAGAAATGCGCAGGTTCCACTGATCATGTTCGTCCCTGAACATAGCAAGTTTCCTGAGATACGCCGGCATGCTGCACCCGCGGCGAGGGTGTTCCCCCTTAACCGCTAGCTGTCTGCTCCGCGATATAACCGTCGTTGAGTATCATGATCCGGTCCATGCGTTCCGCAATTTGCGGATCGTGCGTGA
>JAHKKL010000357.1 GCA_020027635.1 Gammaproteobacteria bacterium | reverse complement strand
AGATGCCGGGCTGTCACGCGAAAGCCTTTACAAGGCACTCTCCGGCGAACGCAGCCCTGACTTCGACACCATCCTCAAAGTCATAGGAGCTCTAGGGCTGAAGTTGCACGCCGAAGCCAGACATAGCTGACCAGGGTGCCCGCCACCGTCACCCCGGATGGCGGCCTGGCGGTCTTATCCGGGCTACGGCAACCGGGCGAGCAGCAGGTCGGCGGCTTGGGCGATACCGGAGGGCGCGGGGATCTCGGCCGGCGGCGGGTGTGACCACAGCGCCTCCAACGCGGCGGCGAAGGCGCCGCGCTGGAATTCGGCGGGCGTGATCTCTTCGAGACGACCGTGGGATCGGGCCCAGGCGTTGAGGTGCGGCGTCTCCGGCCAGTCGGGGCGTTCCAGTGTGAGGATGGGTGTGCCATTGCATACCGCCTCGGCGTAGGTGCCGTAGCCGGGCTTGGTGAGCACGGCGTCACTGGAAGCCAGCAGATCGATGAACGGCAGCGGCATCCGGGTGAAATCCACGAGGTCATCGCGATCACTCTCCACTGCCCGATCGAACAGCCAGACGACGTTCCCGAGGCGCGGCCAGTTGGCGAGCGGCAGCGGGCTTTCGATCCCGCCCAGCGCCACCAGCACGAGACGGGTGTCGGCGGGACGTTGCAGGCTGGCGAGGATTTCCCCGCGGCGGACCTCGCCCACGCGGGCGATCGGGCCGATCGCGTGGACGTTGTCCAGCTCCGGCATGGGCAGTGCGGGCGCGGGGGTGAGAAACCGATCCGCCGCGGCATAGCCGGAGTACATCTGCGCCCGGATCGCGGCGCCGTCACCGTCGCCGCCGCAGTAGGCGGCGTGGATCGCGGCCCAGTTGAGCGAGCACAGCGCCATGGCCGGAATGCCCGCCTGCCGCGCGGCGAGCAGCAACCGGTAGGGGATATTGGCAAGCAGCAGGTCGGGCTTGAGCTCCCGCAGCCGTTCGACCTCGCGGCGCACGCCCGCCTCCCAGTCGCGGTGAAATTCCCGCCAGGCCCGGTAGGTGGCGGGCACGTCCACCTGCCACGCCGAATGCATGCGCATCACCGCGTCGGCCTCTACCGCGAGGTGGGTGAATTCACCGGCGAGCCGCGAGGCGAGCACCGCGTGCGGCAGGCCGCTCAGCACCGTGAGGCGCAGGCCGGGCCGCCGTTCCCGCAGGCGGTTGACGACCGGCGCGCACTGTGACAGATGGCCGTAGCCGTGGCCGGTCACGGCCAGCAGCAGGTGCGGGTTAGCCCGCATTTCTCATCGGGACAGGCACTGCACGAAAACACACGGTCTCATGTTGAGTCGCCACCCTTTCAATTACCGCAATGCTTTAAGCCGTTCTGCCGCCGCCCGGTGGGAAATGCGGGCTTTCCATTCAGCGGCCGGCTTCCGGCAGCAGGCGCTCCATCAGGTAGCCGAGGCAATCCTGGCGGATGATCCTCTCGTCCAGGGTGAACATCGAGGGCATGAAGGCACAGTTGCTCAGCAGGGTCTCGCGCTCGATGCGGAAATAACGGTCATACACGTCGCGGCCGTGTTCGTCGCTGACATCGAGCCGCAATGCCGCCCCGGCGCGCACCCAGCCGAGCACCGTGTGCGCGGGCAGCTCGCGGAAATTGAGGTGGTCGATGCCCTCGACCAGACGCAGGTCCACGTTTCCCGTCCCGAAGCCGAAGCTGACCTGCTCCGGGATCTTCACCGTCGCCACGGTGTGGTACAGATCCACGTCGTGCGAGGGCACGGGATGCGACGGGATCTCGTGCAGGTGCAGGCAGGCTTCGAGAAAATCGCGGGCATGCTCCACGCCGTATTCCTGGCCCGGTTTGCCGCACTCTATAGTCAGCGCCGGACACACCTCGGACATCGCCATGGCCTGCACGCCAAGCGGACGGATGAAATACACCACGGTGCGGCTGAACAGCGCGGCGAGATGCAGGAAGCGGTTGTCGATGCGGTTGATGCAGGCGTAATGCGGGTTGATGCCGGTGTTGTTGTGCACGTCGATGCTGGCGAACGCGCGCCGCGCGCGCAAGCACTCGACCAGCCGCTGCATCATGCGCGCCTCGGGCAGCGCCGGACACATGGTACCCGGCCAGATGCGGTTGTAGTCGGGCTGACCGTCCAGACGCCGCTGCCCGGCGCAGGCGGCGCTCACGTTACCGATAAACAGCGACAGTGCGCGGGGCAGATCCCTCGACCGGTAGGCGCGCAGCAGCGCCTGGACGGCAAGGAAACCGGCGTCCTCGTTGCCGTGCAGCAGCACACTGACGAACAGCGGCTCCGGCAACCGGCCCGGCACATGGATCAGCGTGGGCCCACCCAGGAGGTCGTGGAGATCCTCCACGCGAGCCCCGAGCAGACCTTCCGGCAGGGTTTCGATTTCGTTCAGCATACCGCGCAAAGTGGAGATTTTTCCCAGGTGTTAAGTTGACATGTCCACTGCCGGGCGGGTCCTGTCGTGACCGTCGGCCGCAGGGAAGCGGCCAGCGAGCGTACAGGGATGTATTCACAGCGTGTCACGACAGGACCCGCCCGGCAGGGGACCACCCACTGACAATGCAAATTTAGCGTTTCCCTGCAAAACAATCATTCCTCCAATATCAAGCCGTTTGGCCGGCACCCGCGCTCACGCATCCTCCACATCCCATTCATGCACCGGCCGGCCTTCGTGCTGGCGACGGTAATAGGCCTCGGTCAGCACCGCCATGTCCGCGCCGTGCCGGGCGACCCAGGTGCGCTGCCAGTCCGCGCCGGTTGCGGCGCGGCGGGCGCGGGCCTCGATGATGCCGAGATAGTGTTCGCTGTCCACCGCGTCGATTTCGAGCGACGCAAGCCCGCGCCGCGCCAGCGGCAGCAGTTCATCCAGCAGCAGGGAGCGCAGCGGACCGCGGTGTGCGTCAACCCAGGTGACCGGCGCATTCAGGCCGTGGCGGGCGGCGGCGTAGAAGTTATCGCGCGCCTGCGGAAATGCAATCCGCGCCTCGATCGGGGTATCGGCGCTCATCAGCGCCTGCATCAGGCCGAAGTAGAACGCGGCGTTGGCGATCGCGTCGGC
>JAHKKL010000356.1 GCA_020027635.1 Gammaproteobacteria bacterium | reverse complement strand
TTCGTTATTCGTCACCCCTGTTCTCGAATAACGCATGGTGGATAACGGATGACGCTTTTATACGCAATCTCCCATGCCGGTTGCAATCCGTCACCGCTACAACAGGCTCTGTTGCGACGACGGCCGCGGACGGGCCGGAGGTAATTTCCCTCCCTCCAGCGTTCCCTCCTGGAATGCCTGGAACAGGGCAGCGAAGAAAAGCGCGTAGAGCACCACGCCGACTCCGATGACATAGGGCTGCACGCCGCCGGTCTCCTGGATCACCTGTTCCTGCGCCGCGCGGTTCAGCCAGGGTTTCTTTTTGATCTCGCCGACTTCCTCGCGCACATGCCAATAGTAGATGAAGTTGGCGCTCACCCCCGCCATGATGCTCCACACAAGGCCGGCCATGAGATCGTTGGTCAGGAACGTCGAGACGGCCGGCCCCACCGCGTAGACAAAGGCATAGAGATACATCTTGCGGTAGAGGAACCAGAGAAAGGGAATGAACAGGAACGCCGGCCAGTGCCAGGTCAGGTTGTAGCGCGGCGCGCCGGTGAAGGCGAATTTTTTGAACTGCTCCAGATAGCGGTCGGCGTGGGGACCGATGAAGGCGCGCCAGAGTTCGTCGTCGGTCATCAGCGGGGAGGACTCGGCGGCTGGAATTGTCGCCCCGCACTGACCGCAGAACTGAGCCTCGTCGGGATTGTGTTGTTCGCATTTTGGGCAGGGTTTCATGCGTGGGTCTTATAACATTCCCCCGGTGCTGGCTCAACCCACCTGATTCATGACGGTTCGTGACCGAAACCGCCGAGACGCGTCGCGAGACGGGCACGCGGAGATCCCGAGAGGCCGAGGCGTGCTTGAAACAGCACGGTGAGGTCGCGAGGGGCGAGCCTGCCCGCCGGCATGCTTTTTAGCCGCATGCCAGCTTGTCGCAGCAGCGTATCGGCGGTTGCAGGAGAAGCGTTCATGGATCATGTGGGTAAGGCCTAAAGAGCGAATTTCCTCAATGCTGACCAGTAGATAGGGCACTCCGTTCTGTTGCGTTCATCACGCGCATGTGTTACGTTTTCAAAATTACCGAAGAGGGTCAACGGGCCATGCCGACAGAAGAATTACGACAGGACGCCGATCGATATTTGATGAATACCTATGCCCGCTCGCCGATCTCCGTCGTGCGGGGGCGGGGCAGCAAGGTCTACGATCTGGAAGGGCGGGAGTACCTGGATTTCGTCGCGGGCGTCGCCGTGAACGTCCTGGGACACGGCCACCCCGATTTGATCGCGGCGATCCAGAAGCAGGCGCAGCATTTGTTGCACGCGTCCAATCTGTATTACACCGAGCCGCAGACCAGGCTGGCGAAGGCGCTGGTGGAGCATTCGTTCGCCAAAAAAGTCTTTTTCTGCAACAGCGGCGCCGAGGCGAACGAAGCCGCCATCAAGCTGGCCCGGCGCTACGCGCATCAGAAATACGGGGCCGAGCGCTATGAGATCATCACCATGCTCCAGTCGTTCCACGGCCGGACCATGGCCACGCTCTCGGCCACCGGCCAGGAAAAAGTCCAGAAAGGCTTCGAGCCGCTTCTGCCCGGCTTCACCTATGTGCCGTTCAACAACCTGTCCGCCGTCGAGCAGGCTGTCAGCAGCAAGACCGCCGCCATTCTGCTGGAGCCGGTTCAGGGCGAAGGCGGCGTGCGGGTCGCGGACAAATCCTATGTGAAGGGCCTGCGCGAGTTCTGCCGCGCGCGCGACATTCTCCTGATCTTCGACGAAGTGCAGACCGGCGTGGGACGGACCGGCACCCTGTTCGCCTACGAGCAACTCGGCGGCGCTCCGGATATCATGACGCTCGGCAAGGGACTTGGAGGCGGGCTGCCTATCGGCGCCTGTCTCGCCACCGAGGAAGCGGCGGCGGCGTTCGAGCCCGGAACCCATGCGTCCACGTTCGGCGGCAACCCGGTGAGCTGCGCCGCGGGGCTGGCGGTGCTGCGCACGTTGCTGGAAGGCCGGGTGCTGGAGCATGGCCGGCGCATGGGCGACTATCTGGCCCACGGCCTGCACGACATGAAAGACCGCCTGCCGATCGTGAAGGAAGTGCGCGGACTCGGCCTGCTGCAAGGCATGGAGCTGACGGTGGACGGCAAGTCCGTCGTGACCGACTGTCTCGCTCGAGGCCTGCTGATCAACTGCACGGTGGATCGGGTGCTGCGTTTCGTGCCGCCGCTGATCATCACGCAGGCCGAGATCGACCGTTTGCTGGATCTTCTGAACCAGATTCTCGGCAAACGCGTCTAAGGAGCGCCATGGCCGCTCGGCCGCAACAGACCGCCCGTCGATCCATTCGCGCGGGTTTGGGCAAGGATTTACTGGCCGTCAGCGCGATGTCCCCGCAGGCCATCGCGCGCCTGCTGGAGTCCGCACGCAAGCTGAAAGCGCTGCGGCGCAGGGGCGTGCGCTACCAGCCGCTCGGCGGCATGACACTGGGGCTGCTGTTTGAGAAGCCCTCGACGCGGACGCGCGTCTCGTTCGAAACCGGCATGCACCAGCTCGGCGGGCAGTCGCTGTTTCTTTCACTGGACAACATTCAACTGTCCCGGGGCGAAACGATCGCGGATACCGCGGCCGTGCTGTCGCGGTATCTCGATGCGCTGGTCGTGCGGACGTTCGACCATACGATCGTCGAAGACTGGGCGCGCCACGCGACCATTCCGGTCATCAATGGCCTGACGGACCTGTGCCATCCGTGCCAGGCCCTCTCGGATCTGCTGACGATTCAGGAACGGAAGGGCCGGCTCAAAGGCGTGAAGCTCGCGTATGTCGGCGACGGGAACAACGTCGCCAACTCGCTGATCGAGGCGGCCGCCAAGACGGGGATGGCGATCAGCGTCGGCTGCCCGGGCGATCACCGGCCCGACCAGGGTGTGCTGGACCGGGCTCGCGAAGACGCGGCCCGGACCGGCGCGACGATCGAGGTCACGGACCAGCCCCAGGTGGCGGTCAAGGATGCCGACGTCGTGTACACGGATGTCTGGGTCAGCATGGGGCATGAGCGCGAGCAGGACCATCTGCTGAAAGTCCTCGCGCCCTATCAACTGAA
>JAHKKL010000355.1 GCA_020027635.1 Gammaproteobacteria bacterium | reverse complement strand
CCTGAGTCGCCCCACCATCGGTCACCTTGATCCGAAATTCGTCGAGATGATGGATGAAGTGAAGGCGCTGCTGCAGTACGCCTTTCAGACCAAAAACGAATTGACCATGCCGGTGTCGGCACCCGGCTCGGCCGGGATGGAAACCTGCTTCGTCAACCTGATGGAACCGGGCGACAAGGTGATCGTGTGCGTCAACGGGGTGTTCGGCGTCCGCATGAAGGAAAACGTCGAGCGCCTGGGTGGCACGCCGATTGTGGTCGAGGATACCTGGGGCGATCCGGTCGACCCCAACAAGGTGGCCGAGGCCTTCAGGAAGAATCCGGATGCCAGGCTGCTCGCCTTCGCCCAGGCCGAGACTTCGACCGGCGCGCTCTCAGACACCAAAACACTGGTGGCGCTCGCGCACCAGCACAATGCCCTCGCCATTGTCGATGCCGTCACTTCGCTCGCCGGCGTGCCGTTGAAGGTCGATGACTGGGGCATCGATGCCATCTACTCCGGCACCCAGAAATGCCTTTCGGCCCCGCCCGGCCTCTCGCCGGTGAGTTTCAGTGCACGCGCCGTGGAGCGCATCAAGGCACGCAAGACCAAAGTGGCGAGCTGGTTTCTTGATCTCACGCTGGTCATGGGCTACTGGGGGTCGGGCGCGAAGCGCGTCTATCACCACACCGCGCCGGTCAATGCGCTCTATGGCCTGCACGAGGCCCTGGTGATGCTGAAAGAGGAAGGACTGGAGAAATCCTGGGCGCGCCACGAGCAGCAACACCAGGCGCTGCGTGCCGGCCTCGAAGGGCTCGGCTTCGAATACATCGGCCGCGATGGTGCGCGTTTGCCGCAGCTTAACGCCGTAAAGGTGCCAACCGGTGTGGACGAAGCGAAACTGCGCGCGCTGCTGCTCAGCGAATACAACCTCGAGGTCGGCGCCGGTCTCGGCGCGCTCGCCGGCAAGATCATCCGCATCGGGTTGATGGGTCAATCCTGCACCAACCGCAATGTGCTGTTCTGTCTCTCGGCACTCGATGCGACATTGACCCAGATGCGCGCCGAGGCGCCTGTGGCCTCGCGCGCGTAGATTGAATGGCGGAGTGCGGCAGGACGACAGTGTGAAATCGCTCACGCTCGCCGTGGCCGACCTGGTGGTGCTGATCCACCTGTTGCGTGGGTCCTGCTCCTGATCTCCGGCGCCAGGCCCGGCGCGCACTGGGCCTGGGATTGATTACCGGACCACGTTCTCGAAGGCCTGAGCCATCACCCGATAACCGGCATTGGTCGGATGCACTTCGTATTGACCGGCGCCATTGCGGTTGATCAGCAACAGTCCGCTACGGCCCTGAAAGGCTGAGTAAATATCAGCCACCGGTACGCCGTACGCCCCGGCCACGCCCGCCACAATCTGATTGAAATAGGGCACAACCTGGTCGGCTCCGGGGATTTCCGATACCGTATAGAGATTGCTCACGTAGATCCGCGTTTGCGGAAGATTGGATCTCAGAGACTGCAGGATGGCCGCGAAATTCACCTGAAACTCGGCCAACACCTGTGCCGGATCGGCCCCGTTCAGAATCCGCAGCAGGTCATTCCCGCCGACGGTGATAGTAACAACCGTCGGACGAAATGCCTCGATTGCCTGCGGCACCTGATGGTCGCGTACCTGCTGACTGGACGCACCGGGAACCCCGGCATTGCTGAACAGCGTGTTCGGCACCTGATCGAACACCCCGCCCTGATACAGCAGATACACATAGCCTTGTGTCGCCGGCACGGCGCCATACCCGGCCACCAGACTGTCGCCAAGCGCCATGTAGCGTGTGTGCGTGTCAAATTGCCAGGGAAGTTCGGCGCGGGTCGGGAAAGACAGCAGCGACATCAACAACAAAATCGAAATGGGAATAAACCTGTTCATGAGAAACCTCCTGCACAGATCGTTGATCCTTCCGGGGACTTGCCACAGGGCAAGCGCGTTCACTGTAGTACGGCACGCACGCGCGGACAACAGCCGCCCCTGAACCGTGGCGGTGGAGGTAAGCGGTTGCTAAACTAGCCGCGATGAATGCCACCCCCCTCCTCGCCGGTCGCAACCTTCACAAGCACTACCCAATGGGCGTCGAGCCGGTACTGGCGTTGCGCGGTGTCGATGTGGAAATATTTCCCGGCGATCTGCTGGCGCTGCGCGGACCCTCCGGCAGCGGCAAGACCACGCTCATTAACCTGCTGGGCCTGCTCGACCGGCCGGACAGCGGAACACTGCTGCTCGACGGTCGCGACACCGCAAGCTTCAGCGAAGACCAGCGCGCCGACACGCGGCGCGACCGCTTCGGTTTTATTTTCCAGACCTTCAACCTGATTCCGGTCCTGACGGCCGCCGAGAACGTGGGTTACCCGATACTGCTCAAAGCCAAGCCGCCTGCCAATATGCTGGCACGTTCGCGTGAACTGCTCGCGGCCGTGGGGCTTGCCGGTAAGGAAGACACGCGCCCCGATCTCCTGTCCGGTGGACAACGCCAGCGCGTGGCCATTGCCCGCGCACTGGCCAATCATCCGGCCGTGATCTTTGCCGACGAGCCGACCGCCAACCTCGATTCGCACACCGCCGATACCATTCTGGAGCTGCTGCAACGACTCAACCGCGAACACCAGGTTGCGGTCGTCATCTCGACTCACGACCCGCGCGTGGTCGAGCGTTGCACACGCGTGCTGACCCTGCACGACGGCGAGATCCTGCAAAAGGGTGCGGCATGAACCGGCTCACCATCGCCTGGCGCAACGTTACCCGTAACCGCCGCCGCAGTCTCATCACCGGCGGACTCGTAGCCTTCGGCTTCGTCTCGTTTACCCTGGCCGGCGGTTTCATGGCGCAATCCTTCGACGGCCTGCGCCACAATGCCATTCGCAGCGGCACCGGCCATATTCAGTTCGCCGACCCGCGGTCCTTCGAAATGAGCGAAGAAAAGACACTGGAGTTCGGCATCCACAAGGCCGGAGCGGCCATCAAGACGATTGCCGCCGACAGCGCGGTTGATGCCGTGATGCCGCGTCTCGAATTCTTTGGTCTCGTGAGCGCCGGCGGCACGTCGGTGCCATTCGCCGGGGCGG
>JAHKKL010000354.1 GCA_020027635.1 Gammaproteobacteria bacterium | reverse complement strand
CGACATCATCCTGGGCAGCATCATCTCCTATACCTCGAAGGCCTACCCGGCGATCGCCGGCATCCTGCTGACCGGCGGGCAGGAGCCGGCCGCGCCGGTCATGAAGCTGATCGCGGGCCTGGGGAATCCGCCCGTGCCCATCCTCGGCGTCGACACGGACACCTTCACCACCGCCATGAACGTCACCGCGGTCACGGCGGTGATCACGCCGGAGAATGGCCGCAAGATCGCCGCCGGCCTGGGCGTCGTGGAGCAGTCGCTCGACCTCGCAGCCCTGCGCCGGCGCCTTGAGACTTCGCATTCGACGCGCGTCACCCCCTTCATGTTCGAGCACGAACTGATCCGGCGGGCGAAGGAGAAACGCGTGCGCATCGTCCTGCCCGAGGGGCTGGACGAGCGCATCCTGCGCGCCGCCGAAATGCTGCGCCTGCGCGATGTGGTCGACCTGACCCTGCTCGGCGACCCGTCGGCGGTGCGGGCCCGGATCAACGAGCTGGGGCTGCAGCTCGATACCATCGACATCATCGATCCGCTCGCCTCCCCGCTGCTGGAGTCGTTCGCCGATACCTACTACGAGCTGCGCAAGCACAAGGGCATCTCCCGCGAAATGGCGTTCGATGCGATGGCCGACGTGAGCTACTTTGGCACCCTGATGGTCCACCACGGCCAGGTCGACGGCATGGTCTCGGGCGCGCTCCACACCACGCAGCAGACGGTGCGCCCGGCCTTCGAGATCATCCGCACGCGGCCCGGAATTTCGATCGTCTCCAGCGTCTTCCTCATGTGCCTCGAGGACCGCGTGCTGGTCTACGGCGACTGCGCCATCAATCCGGACCCGAGCGCCGAGCAGCTCGCCGACATCGCCATCAGTTCCGCCGCGACCGCGCGCATGTTCGGCGTCGAGCCGCGCGTGGCCATGCTGTCCTATTCCACCGGGGAATCGGGCAAGGGCGTGGCCGTCGACAAGGTGGCGAAGGCGACGGCGCTCGCCCGGCAGATGCGCCCGGATCTGCTGCTGGAGGGGCCGATCCAGTACGACGCCGCGGTGGACGCGAGCGTCGCCCGGACCAAGCTGCCCGGCAGCCAGGTCAAGGGCCAGGCGACGGTGTTCATCTTTCCCGACCTCAATACCGGCAACAACACCTACAAGGCGGTGCAGCGTTCGGCGAACGCGGTGGCCATCGGACCGATACTGCAGGGCCTCAACAAACCGGTCAACGATCTCAGCCGCGGCTGCACGGTCGCCGATATCGTCAACACCGTGGCGATCACCGCCATCCAGGCGCAGGCCGACCGGCCCGGCGCATGAACATCCTCGTCATCAATTCGGGGAGTTCCTCCGTCAAGTACCAGGTCCTCGACATGGCGGACGGAACCGTGCTCAGCGGCGGCCGGCTGGAGCGCATCGGCGAGCCGGAGAGCCGGCTGACCCACCACTGGCGGGACGCCGCGGGCGCACGGCAAGAGATCACCCGCCGCGATCCGGTGCCCGACCATGCGCACGCTTTCGAGCGGATCGCAACGGTGATGCGCGAGTCGGGTTCGGCCGGGCAGTTCGCTCTCGACGGCATCGGGCATCGCGTGGTGCACGGCGGCGAGCGCTTCCGGGCGCCGACCCGGATCGACCGGGAGGTGGTCGAGGCGCTGCGGGCGATTAGCGCGCTCGCCCCGCTGCACAACCCACCCAACCTCACCGGCATCGAGGTCTGTCTGAGGCTCTTTCCGCAGGTGCCGCAGGTGGCCGTGTTCGACACCGCGTTTCACCAGACCATGCCCGTCCATGCCTTCCGCTACGCCGTGCCGGAGAGCTGGTATCGCGGCCATCAGGTACGCCGCTACGGCTTCCACGGCACCTCCCACGCGTATGTCGCCCGGCAGGCGGCCGTTCACCTGCAGCGGCCCCTGGAGTCCCTCCGGCTGATCACTCTGCACCTCGGCAACGGCGCCAGCGCCGCGGCCATTGAGGCGGGCCGGTGCGTCGACACCTCCATGGGCTTCACGCCGCTCGAAGGCCTGATGATGGGCACCCGCTGCGGCGATATCGACCCGGCCATCCTGTTCCACCTCAACCGCGAGACCGGCATCGACCTCGAAGACCTGGACTACCAGTTGAACCAGGAGAGCGGGCTCAAGGGCATCTGCGGCGTCAACGACATGCGCGAGGCGCAGCGGCTCGCCGCGGCCGGCGACGAACGCGCCCGGCTCGCCATCGACATGTACTGCTACCGCATACGGAAATACATCGGCGCCTACTACGCGGTGCTCGGCCGCCTCGATGCCCTGGTGTTCACCGCCGGCATCGGCGAGAACTCGCCGCCGATCCGTAAGCAGTCCTGCGCGGGCCTGGACCGCTTCGGCATCCGTATCGACGAGGCCCGCAACGTGCAAGCCTGCACGGAAGTGATCGAGATCCAGGCGGAGGATGCCGCGGTCAGGGTGCTGGTCGTCCCGACCAACGAGGAACTCGAGATCGCCCACCAGACGCGGGCCTGCCTGATGGTGCGCGCGTAAGCCGGGGCACGGCTTCTGAATACAACCAGCGCCCGTTGCTACATCCTGGCGCTGGCGATCAGTTACAATGCCGGGTCATTCATGAATCCCGCAGGGGTAGCCTGGGTTGAACGCAGTGAAACCCGGGTTTCGCTGTCGCTCAACCCAGGCTACCTCTGTCGATTACTCACTGATTAATCTCATAGGGGTAAGGCATGCCAAAACAAAAAACCGGGCAACGTGCCAAAGCGGAAACCGGCGCCAACCGCAGCTTCGCCGATGGGACCGAGGCGAGGGCCGCAGGCCAGGGAGGGCCTGATCGCGGACTCGCCGATGGGACCGACGACTGCATGGATGCAGGAGGTAGAGCAACGCCGGGAGCAGTTGCCGAGGCGAGGGCCGCAGGCCAGGGAGGGCCTGATCGCGGACTCGAGGCCAAGCTCTGGGCCGCCGCCGACGCGCTGCGCAACAACATGGACGCGGCCGAGTACAAACACGTCGTCCTGGGTTTGATCTTTCTCAAGTACATCTCCGACGCCTTCGAGGCCAGGCACGCCGAGCTGGAAGCCCAGAAGGCGCAGGGCGCCGATCCCGAAGACCCGGACGAGTA
>JAHKKL010000353.1 GCA_020027635.1 Gammaproteobacteria bacterium | reverse complement strand
GCAGCGCAACCGCTGTCGCATCACGGGGCGTCCGCACGGCTACTACCGCAAGTTCGGACTGGCAAGGAACAAGCTCCGCGAGGCCGCCATGCGTGGCGATGTCCCCGGACTGGTCAAGGCGAGCTGGTGAACCCTCATGATGACTGATCCCATAGCCGATATGCTGACCCGTATACGCAACGGGCAGGCCGCCAGCAAGGCCCAGGTATCCATGCCCTCCGCGAGTCTGAAGTGCGCCATCGCCCAGGTGCTCAGGGACGAAGGCTATATCACGGACTACAGCGCCGAGGATGCCGATGGCAAGAGCGTCCTGACGATTACGCTGAAATACCACAACGGCCGGCCGGTGATCGACAGGATCGAGCGCCGCAGCCGGCCCGGCCTGCGGCTCTACAAGGGCAAGGATGACCTGCCCAGGGTCCAGAACGGACTCGGAGTGGCCATCGTTTCAACCTCGCACGGCGTGATGAGCGATCGTCAGGCGCGCGCCGCCGGTGAAGGCGGCGAGGTTCTCTGCATAGTCAGTTGATCGGGGAAGTGAGATGTCGCGTATTGCCAAAAAACCGGTAGCTGTACCCGCTTCCGTTGAGGTCAGGGAGGCGGCCCGGCTGCTGACGGTGAAGGGCCCGAAGGGGACGCTGGAGCACCGCATTCACAACCTGGTGGAAGTGAATCTGGGTGACGGGGAGCTGACGTTCAGTCCGCGTGGAACATCCAAGCTGGCCAACGCGCTGGCCGGGACCACCCGCGCGCTCGTCAATAACATGATGACCGGCGTCAGCAAGGGGTTTGAAAAAAAGCTGGAGCTGATCGGCGTGGGTTACCGCGCGCAGGCCAAGGGCAAGGTGCTCGGCCTGACGCTGGGTTACTCCCACCCGATCGAATACCAGTTACCCGAAGGCGTTACCGCAGAGACGCCGAGCCAGACGGAAATCCTGCTGAAGGGCAACGACAGGCAGCAGGTGGGCCAGGTGGCCGCGGAGATCCGCGCCTTCCGGCCACCCGAGCCCTACAAGGGTAAGGGCGTACGTTATTCCGACGAGATCGTGGTTCGGAAGGAAGCCAAGAAGAAATAGGCGACGATATGGACAAGAAAACTACACGTTTACGCCGCGCCAAGCGCGGCCGTACCCAGATCCGCGAGCAGGGCGCCATCCGCCTGTGCGTGCACCGCACGCCGCGTCACATCTACGCGCAGGTCATCTCGCCGGAGGGCAACCAGGTCATGGCCAGCGCCTCGACCCTGGATGGCGATGTCCGCAAGGGCCTCACCACCACCGGCGGCATCGCGGCCGCAACCGTGGTCGGCCGGGTGATCGCCGAACGCGCCAGGGCCGCCGGCATCACCCGGGTGGCCTTTGACCGATCCGGTTTCAAATACCATGGCCGTGTCAAGGCGTTGGCCGATGCCGCGCGCGAGCATGGCCTCGAGTTCTAGCTAAGGAATTTTTATGGCAAGAGTAGATGCACAGCCACAGGGTGACGGGCTGCTGGAAAAACTGGTCGCGGTCAACCGTGTCGCCAAGGTGGTGAAAGGCGGCCGGCAGTTCGGTTTTACCGCGCTCACCGTGGTGGGTGACGGCGAGGGGCGGATCGGCTACGGCTACGGCAAGGCGCGCGAGGTACCGGTCGCCATACAAAAGGCGATGGACGCGGCGCGCAAGAACATGCTGACCATCAACATCAAGGGTGCGACACTGCAGTACCCGATCAGCGCGCGCCACGGCGCCGCCAAGATATACATGCAGCCGGCATCCGAAGGCACAGGGATCATCGCCGGTGGCGCCATGCGCGCCGTTTTCGAGGTGGTGGGCATACACGACGTGCTGGCAAAGTGCATCGGGTCAAGCAACCCGATCAACGTGCTGCGCGCCACCATGAAGGGTCTCGCGAGCATGCAATCCCCCGAGGATATCGCCGCCAAACGGGGCAAAACCGTCAATGAGATTCTGGAATAAGCCATGGCAGCAAACACGAAAATCAGGGTTACGCTGGTAAAGAGCGTCCACGGTCGACTGCAAAGCCACAGGGATACCGCGCGTGGCCTGGGCCTGCGCCGGATACGTCACAGCGTCGAGCTGGATGACACGCCGCAGGTTCGCGGCATGATCAACAAGATCGCCTATATGCTAAGGGTCGAGGACTGAACCATGCGTCTGAATACATTGAAGCCGGCGGCGGGCAGCAAGACGGACCGCAAGCGCGTCGGTCGCGGCATCGGTTGCGGCCTGGGCAAGACGGCCGGCCGGGGACACAAGGGCCAGAAGGAGCGCGCCGGCGGTTTTCACAAGGTCGGCTTCGAAGGCGGCCAGATGCCCTTGCAGCGCCGCCTGCCCAAAATCGGGTTCACCACCGCCAAGTCGCGCACGACGGATGAAGTCCGCCTGCATGAGCTGCGCGGGGTGGAGGCCGGCGTCATCGACCTCGAGGCGTTGCAGCGGGCCAATGTCGTGTCGCGCAATACCACGATGGTGAAGGTGATTGCGTCGGGAACCATCGACAAGGCCGTGACACTGAAGGGGATCCGGGTGACCCGGGGTGCGCGCGCCGCGATCGAGGCTGCCGGGGGCAGCATCGAGGATTAAATGGCCCTGGGTCCCTCCATCGCGGACACTGCCTCGAATATCGGGCAGATGAAAGAGCTGCGCCAGCGGCTCTTTTTCGTCATTGGCGCGCTCATCGTCTTTCGCATCGGGTCGTTCATCCCCTTGCCGGGAATCGATCCTCACGTGCTGGCGGCGCTGGTCGAACAGCAGCGCGGCACCATCCTCGAAATGTTCAACATGTTTTCGGGCGGCTCGCTGAAGCGCCTGTCCATCTTCGCGCTCGGGATCATGCCTTACATCTCGGCCTCCATCATCATGAACCTGCTGACCGTGACGGTGCCGTCACTGGAGCAGCTTAAGAAGGAAGGCGGGGAGGCGGGGCGGCGCAAGATTACCGAGTACACCCGCTATGGCACGGTGGCGCTGGCGACCATGCAGGCTTTCGGCATCTCCTCGGCCTTGCAGGCACAGAATATGGGAGGCAGCGCCCTGGTGATGAACCCGGGTCCCGCGTTCATCCTGACCGCCGTCGTCACGCTGGTGACGGGCACGGTCTTCC
>JAHKKL010000057.1 GCA_020027635.1 Gammaproteobacteria bacterium | reverse complement strand
CAGGACCACCTTGTATAGGGGTGGTTCCCTGAGTTGCGGCCTGGCTTCCTTGAGCGCCAGGCCTTCCTCGCCACTGCTCCGGCGTTCGTCTGTCATGGCTGCAATACCAGTCTAACAGGTGTACGTGAAGGCATGGGTCCCGGTCTGACATCCTCTGATGAATGGGATCTGGCGCAAGCGCGCCGATACATATGACTGGATATATTATAGAACCGAACACCGCGCAATATAAACTTCCTGGCGCCCTCTGCAACGAATCGGCAAAGGAAATGCCTACTTGACTAAGGATAAAGGACACATTTAACTTATAAGCCGCTTGGCCGGATTCCGGCCGGTGGGGGAGGATAATCCGGGATGTTCTCGACCGGGGGGCTGCCGGTGATGCCTGTAGATAGGAATGACGGATGACATGCCGTCAGAGGCATGTCTCAGGAAGGGATGATATGGCAATTGGTACAGTGAAGTGGTTCAGCAATTCCAAGGGTTATGGTTTTATATCTCCGGATGAAGGCGGCGAAGACGTGTTTGCGCATTTCTCTGCCATTCAGATGGATGGTTACAAGACCTTGAACGAAGGTCAGAAGGTACAGTTCGAAATCACCGAGGGGCCAAAGGGATTGCAGGCCGCAAACATCACGGCGGCCGATCAATAACCCTCTGGCGCATTCCAGCGCGTTGATCCTCGAGGTGCTCCCACGCCGTTCAGGCGTGGGATATTATTGCTTCGCCAAACTGTGAGCAGCTTATCTTGGTCGCGCCTTCCATCAGGCGTGCCAGATCATAGGTCACTGTCCTGGCGGCGATCGCGCCCGACAGTCCTTTGATGATCCTGTCAGCCGCCTCCTTCCATCCCAGGTGCCTCAGCATCATTTCCGCAGACAAGATCAGTGAGCTCGGGTTAACCATATTTTTTCCGGCGTACTTGGGTGCAGTCCCGT
Source organism: Gammaproteobacteria bacterium (assembly GCA_020027635.1). GTDB lineage: Bacteria > Pseudomonadota > Gammaproteobacteria > UBA9214 > UBA9214 > CAVQCA01. The sequence goes on along the minus strand of JAHKKL010000057.1, from coordinate 7,576 downwards.
GCGTGGCCTCGAACAAACCGACACTGTCGGACAGGTTGGCGCCCGGCGCCATGCCGATGCCTCCGACCTGCGCTGCCAGTGCATCGGAAATATAGTCTCCGTTAAGGTTGAGTGTCGCAATGACGCTGTAATCCTCCGGGCGCAGCAGAATCTGCTGCAGGAACGCATCGGCGATAACATCCTTGATGATGATCTCCCTGCCGGTTGCGGGGTTCTCCAGACGGCACCAGGGTCCGCCATCGAGTTCGGTTGCGCCGAATTCCTCCCTGGCGAGTTCGTAACCCCAGCTCTTGAAGGCACCTTCGGTGAATTTCATGATGTTGCCCTTGTGAACCAGGGTAACCGACCCGCGGTCCTGATCAATGGCATACTGGATCGCCTTGCGCACCAGGCGCTTGCTGCCCTCTTCCGATACCGGTTTGATGCCGATTGCGGAGCTTGCCGGGAAACGGATCTTCTTGACTCCCATCTCGTTCTGCAGGAAATCGATGACCTTGCTGACTTCCGCGCTGCCGGCTTTCCACTCGATGCCGGCGTAGATGTCCTCGGAATTCTCGCGAAAGATCACCATGTCGGTTTTTTCAGGCTCCCTGAGCGGGCTGGGGGTGCCTTCAAAATAGCGAACCGGCCGCTGGCAGACGTACAAATCGAGTTCCTGGCGAAGCGATACATTCAGGGAACGGATGCCGCCGCCGACCGGTGTCGTCAGGGGGCCCTTGATCGCGACCGTATAGTCACGAATGGCATCCAGGGTCTCCTCCGGCAGCCAGGTGTTCTCGCCATAGACCTCGTTGGCCTTCTCTCCGGCATAGATCTCCATCCAGGCAATGGATCGCTTCGCTGCATAGGCGCGTTCAACGACAGCATCCACCACCCGGCGCATGACCGGCGTGATGTCCACCCCGATGCCATCACCCTCGATATAAGGGATGACCGGGCGGTTCGGCACCATCAGTGAGCCGTCAGCCTTGACCTGGATCCTCTCGCCGGTTGCCGGGACCGCAATACTCTTGTATGCCATGAAACCGTCCTTCGCGAAGTGTAATTTAATAAAGTGATGAATTCGTTCCGCTGGCTGAAAGTGTACAGGATGCGGTCAAAAAAAAGACCCCTGCCGATGGCAGGGGTCCCTGGATCCGGCGTCTGCCGGCACGGATGCCGGCAGGGTTGAGAAATTGCTTACTTTTCCTCGCCACCGGAAGCCTTGGTGAGCGCTTCCTCTATAGCATTCGGCGAGCACATGATGCTGAAAAAGGTCGCACCCGTCTGGCTGGCCACCATCGGCAGATGCGGCCAGTCGATGGCGATACGGAAACGTCCGTAGAGAGCTTCAGCCTGGTTGCCGTTGACCAGTATCTCATAGGGCAGGTGGGCGGTATGACGTGGAGTGCTCTTGTCGATGCGGCTCATGATGAACTCGTCACCGCTGCAGTCCTCGGCGTTGACACCCTTCATGGCGACGCCGAAAACAGTTTCGTCCTTCCCGGGTATGTCAATTCGGTAGACCTTGGCAGTCCCCCCCTGGCCGGCCGCCAGGGCATCCTCGACAGCCTTGACGGCTTCGGCATGGCTGCCGTACTCGGCCAGATCACTGGGATCGTCGAAATATTCCATCATGACCGTGTAATGATATTTGCGCAGGTCATCGGCCGTCAGGTTCTTTTCAGAGCCGAAATCCGACTCGGCGCCGAGGGCTTTTTGCAGCTGGGCGCGAACATCGGAGAGATCGCTCGCCATACGGTAGACGGCCGCCATGTACACCGGGTTGGTATAGGTGACCTCGACGTCATCACCGTTCTTGGTGACGGCAACACGCTGCGCCGCGCCGTAGCCACCGCGTTCAGATTTGGCGGCGGCAGCCTTCAGGGCGTCGTTGGTGACCACGATGATGTCGGCCCCCGCATAGGGCGAATATTCACCGACAACTGTGAATCCGGCACCGGTGAGCTTGCTCTTGACGGCGGAAGCTACGGTACTGACATCACCCGTTGTCTTGTAGGCCAACACGAAAGGCATCAGCACATCCGCCGCCATTGCACTGCCGACAGACAAGACATAGAAGATTCCTACCAGAATTGCTTTTCTCAGCATGGCGATCATTACCCACTCCTCCTCACAGACATGTTTGACATTTAGTGTTTGTTTGACATTACATTTATGCACCGGGGCAACACCGCACGGGGAAGCCGCAATACGAAAATGAAGTCGAATTATAGGTGAATCGAATATGTTGTGCGAGTGCCATTTATCACGTGTTTTCAGGCCGGTAGGCGCTGCACGGGTACTGCTATCCTTAACCATTCCCTGGTCGAGTGATAACTGGCCTTTTCCCGTGCACACATGGCATAACTACAATCTAACTAATTGAAATTATAAGAAATGGTTTGGACGCCACATGTAACCGTCGCCGCCGTGATTGAACAGAACGGGCGTTTTCTCCTGGTTCAGGAACGGGAATCCGGACGTACGGTGTTCAATCAACCCGCAGGACACCTGGAGGATGGCGAGAGCCTGGTCTCGGCTGTTATCAGGGAAACTCTCGAAGAGACGGGCTGGCACTTCCAGCCTGCCGCGATCATCGGTATGTACCGGTGGCGTCACCCGGTAAAGGGAATAACCTACCTGCGCGTGACCTTTGCCGGCTCAGGCATCTGCCACGATGCCAACCGTCGCCTTGACGAGTCGATTGAAGGCACTCTCTGGCTGAGCGTCGGGGAGATACGCCGGCAGCCTCAAATGCTGCGCAGTCCGCTGGTGTTGAAATCGATAGAGGACTACCTCGCGGGAACGCGTTACCCGCTATCGGTACTCGCGGACATTGAATAAGATCCGGCGCATGATCCTGCCATTGGCTTTCCTGCCATCCGGCCTGCAGGCGGCATCGTTTTTCATGCCTGTCGACAAGATCACGGAACCGACCCCGGAACGCTACACCGTCTGCTTCGATCACAGCTGCACAACCATAGTGACCGATTCCCTGTCGCAGGATGAATGGGGCATGGTCACGCAACCGCTGCGAAAACCGGCAATGACAGCGGAGGAAGAACGCCTGGCCATTGCCCGATCCATTGCGCGCTTCGAGGACATCGTCGGCCGGCATACCGGGACGTACCGCGACCTCGGCAGAAATCTGCGCGGTTTCGGACAACCTGGACAACTCGACTGTATCGACGAATCCACCAACACCACCACCTATCTGCGCCTGCTGGAGCGTGGCGGACTGCTGCGCCATCATCGGGTTCTCGAACGCTCGACCCGTTTCGGGCTGTTTGTCGGCATGCCGCACACGACCGCGGTCATCGAGGAAACCGGCAACGGAGACCGTTATGCCGTCGACTCCTGGTTCCTGGACAACGGCCAGCCGCCCTATATCGCAAGGCTCGAGGTCTGGAAAGCCGGCGGTGCACCCGAAAATGAATAAGGGGCGTTTGCGCGGCGACCGGTCTGAAGAAAAATGAGCCGGGTCGTGGTTGGGTTGTCCGGGGGCGTGGATTCCGCGGTCGCCGCGCTGCTGCTCAAGCAGGCAGGCCACGAGCTAAGCGCCGTCTTCATGAAAAACTGGGATGACGATGACGATGAGGCCTACTGTCCGGCCAAACAGGACCTGCAGGATGCCCGCGGCGTCTGCGAACGCCTGGACATCGGATTGCAGACGGTCAGCTTCTCGGCGGAATATTGGAACCGCGTATTCAGGCACTTCCTGGATGAATACCAGGCCGGGCGTACGCCGAATCCCGACATCCTGTGCAACCAGGAAATCAAGTTCCGCGCCTTCCTCGATTTCGCGCTGGCTCACGGCGCCGATGCCATCGCAACTGGCCATTATGCCCGAGTCGGAAAGGACGGCATGACACGTCTGCTGAGGGCGGTGGACGGCAAGAAGGACCAGACCTACTTTCTGTACACCCTGAACCAGTCGCGGCTCGAACGCAGTCTCTTCCCGATCGGTCACCTGGAGAAGACGGTGGTGCGCGAACTGGCCGCGCAGGCCGGGTTTCAGAATCACGACAAGAAGGACAGCACCGGCATCTGCTTCATCGGTGAGAGGAAATTCCGTGAATTCCTGGAGCGCTACCTGCCGCGGCGGCCGGGGGAAATAAGGACGCTGGATGATAAAATCATCGGCGAACACCAGGGACTTATGTTCCATACCATCGGCCAGAGACAGGGGCTGGGTATCGGCGGCAGAAAGGGGTCGGCGAGGGAACCGTGGTATGTCGCGGACAAGGACCTGGGGAACAATATCCTGCGCGTCGTCCAGGGGAGCAATCACCCGGCCTTGTTCAACCGGCGCCTGCGTGCCGGGCGCTTGCACTGGATCGCCGGATCGGCCCCGGCACTGCCGTTCACCTGTACCGCCCGTATCCGCTACCGGCAGCCGGACCAGCCCTGCCTCGTCACCCGCGGTTCGGAGGGCACCGGCATCGTCGAATTCAGGGAACCGCAACGCGCGGTCACGCCCGGACAATCGGTGGTGTTCTACGACGGCGAGATCTGCCTGGGCGGAGGCATCATCGAGGCGGCCCTATGAATGATTAACGGGGCGCAGGCATAAACCTCATATCATGAAAGCGAATCCGCGACATCTCGCCATCGCCCTGGCCGGGTTGTTTCAGGCGGTCAAACTGGTACAGCAGACCGCGGCCGGCAGGTACCGCGACAGCACTGCCCTGCACGCCTGCCTTGCGGGCCTGTTCAACACGGACCCGGCATCGCCGGATACCGTGTTCGGCGGTCTTGACGGGATCCAGTCAGGGCTGGAGACGGCCCTCGGCCAGATCAGCAGCCACAGGGGCCGGCGTGATCTCGAACTGACGCGCTACGCCATCACCGTGCTGTACCTGGAACGCAAGCTCGCCAGGCAGCAGGTCATGCTGGGGCGCATCCGCGCCGTCATTGACAAAACGCGCGGGGAGGCCCAGTTGCACGACATGACGCACCCCGACGTTATCGCCAGCCTGGCCGATGCCTACAAGCAGACCGTGAGCACGTTGCGTCCACAGGTGCTGGTCAACGGCAATCCGGGAATACTCGGCAATCCGGACAACCAGAACCTGATTCGCACCCTGTTGCTGGCGGCCATCCGCGCCGCCGTCTTATGGCGCCAGTGCGGCGGCCGGCGTCTGACGCTGATACTGCGGCGCAAGGCCCTGCAGGAGGCGCTCGAATCCTTGCTGGACGAGGCGCGAACGGGTCGTTGAACCATCCCGGTCGACGGTTTGCATGTATAATCACCGCCTCCCGACGGCGGCAGGCCACCGGGAGGAATCGCCAGTTTGCCAGGCAATGCCCTGATCAGCCCTATGATGTACCCAGGAGATTCTATGAACGACAGTTTTGCCACGCGCCGTGTCCTTAGCGTCGGTGAACGGGCCTATGAAATTTTCAGTTTGCGCGCCCTCGACAAACACTACCGCGTGGCGCGCCTGCCCTGGTCCCTGAAGGTCCTTCTCGAAAACCTGCTGCGCCACGAGGATGGGATCACCGTCAGCCGCAAGGATATCGAGGCACTGGCGAACTGGAACCCGCAGGCCGAGCCGGCCGACGAAATCGCCTTCCGCCCCGCCCGTGTCCTGATGCAGGACTTCACCGGCGTGCCGGCCGTGGTGGACCTGGCCGCGATGCGCGATGCCATGCAGCAGTTGGGTGGCGATCCCGACAGGATCAACCCGCTGCAGCCAGCGGAGCTGGTCATCGATCACTCCGTCCAGGTCGACAGCTTCGGTTCCGATGCGGCCTTCGACCTGAACAGTGAGTTGGAATACCGCCGCAACCAGGAACGCTACAGCTTCCTCAAGTGGGGACAAAAGTCCTTCTCGAATTTCCGGGTGGTGCCGCCGGACACCGGGATCGTGCACCAGGTGAACCTCGAGTATCTGGCGCGCGTCGTCTTCAGCGCTGGAAACGAAGGTGCGCGCCAGGCCTATCCCGATACCCTGGTTGGCACGGATTCGCACACCACCATGATCAACGGCCTCGGCGTGCTGGGCTGGGGTGTCGGCGGAATCGAGGCCGAGGCCGCCATGCTGGGGCAGCCCATCTCCATGCTGATCCCGCAGGTGGTAGGATTCAGGCTGAGCGGACAGTTGCCGGAGGGCGCGACGGCGACCGACCTGGTGCTGACCGTGGTGGAAATGCTGCGCCGCCAGGGCGTGGTCGGCAAGTTCGTTGAATTCTTCGGCGAGGGGCTCGACCACCTGCCGCTGGCAGACCGCGCCACCATCGCCAACATGGCGCCGGAATATGGCGCCACCTGCGGATACTTCCCGATAGACGATGAAACACTGGAGTACCTCCGGCTCAGCGGCCGCGGCGAAGACCAGATCGCCCTGGTCGAGGCCTATGCGCGGGAGCAGTTGATGTTCCGTGAATCCGGCGCCCCCGTCGCGGATTACAGCGCCGTGATCGAACTGGACCTCGGCAGCGTCGAACCCAGCCTGGCCGGACCCAAACGGCCTCAGGACCGCGTCGCACTCACCGCGGTGAAGGGAAAATTCCGGGAGGCGCTCTCGGGGCTCAAGCAGGAACGCAACCTGGTCAGCCACGCGGTGCGCACGCACATCGGCGACGAAGCGGTTGAACTCGACGACGGCGCCGTGGTGATCGCCGCCATCACCTCCTGCACCAACACCTCCAATCCGTCCGTGATGGTCGGCGCCGGACTGGTTGCAAGGAAAGCGGTTGAACTCGGGCTCAGGGTGAAACCCTGGGTCAAGACCTCGCTGGCGCCGGGTTCGCGCGTCGTGACGGACTACCTCGATAACGCCGGCTTGCTCGACCCCTTGCGGTCGCTCGGCTTTCACGTGGTGGGGTACGGCTGCACCACCTGCATCGGCAACTCGGGCCCCCTGCCGGAGACGGTTTCCGCCGCCATCAGGGAAGGCAACCTGTCCGTGTGTGCCGTGCTCTCCGGCAACCGCAATTTCGAAGGACGCGTGCATGCCGAGGTGCGCATGAACTATCTCGCCTCCCCGCCTCTGGTGGTCGCCTATGCGCTGGCGGGGCGCATGGATCTCGATCTCAGGAACGAGCCGCTGGGGACCGGCACGGGCGGCCAACCGGTCTATCTGAAGGATATCTGGCCAAGCCAGCGCGAGGTGCAGGCCGTGGTCGGCGCCAGCGTCAATAACGCGGGATTCCGCCAGGCCTACCGGGATGTCTATGCGGGCGAGGCGCGCTGGGCGGCGCTCGACGCGCCCGAAGACCGGCTCTATGCATGGCAGGATGATTCGACCTACATCCGCAAACCGCCCTACTTCGAGGGCATGTCAAAGCAGGCGGGCGAGATCACCGATATTGTCGGAGCGCGGGTCCTTGCCCTGCTGGGCGATTCGGTTACCACCGATCACATCTCCCCCGCCGGCGCGATCAAGGCGGATACCCCCGCCGGACGCTATCTGACGGAGCAGGGCGTCGCGCCGTCCGACTTCAATTCGCTCGGATCCCGGCGCGGAAATCACGAGGTGATGATGCGCGGGACATTCGCCAATATCCGCCTGCGCAACCTCCTCGCCCCCGGCACGGAGGGCGGCATCACCCGGCACCAGCCCAGCGAAGAGCAGATGACGATCTTCGA
>JAHKKL010000003.1 GCA_020027635.1 Gammaproteobacteria bacterium | reverse complement strand
CCCAGTTCATTGCCGAACAGCACATTGAACCCGTCCATGGCGGACATCATGAGCAGGTTGTCGCCGCGGCGCCAGCGCTCATAACGGCGCAGGACCGGCAGCGTGCCCGGATTGTCCCCGCGCGACCTGGCGGCGAGGACGACCTCGGCCAGGGCGGCCGCATCCAGCAAACCCAGGTTGACCCCCTGCCCCGCCAGCGGGTGTATGGCATGCGCCGCATCGCCAATCAGCGCAACGCGCTCCCTGACATAGTGTTCCGCGTGCAAGCGCGTCAACGGCCAGGCCTCGCGCCGCTCCGAATCGACGATCCGGCCGAGCCGGAAATCAAAGGCCTGTCCCAGCGCCGCATGAAAGGCATCCCGATCCAGTGCCAGCATGTCCGCGACCTCGGCCGTCGGCAGGGTCCACACGATGGAACTCCAGCCTTCCTCCATCGGCAGAAAGGCAAGTGGCCCGCCCGGCAGAAAGCGCTGCCTGGCCGTGGCCTGATGCGGAAATTCGGTGGCCACGCGCGCGACCAGGCTGCTCTGGTGGTAGTCATGCACGCGGGTCGGTATACCCAGCCGCTCACGCAGAGGCGAGCGGGATCCATCCGCCGCGACGATGAGCGCGGCGGTCAGGGTCGCGCCTGTCTCCAGACTCACGCTGACCGCGCTGTCATCGACGGTGATATCACTGTATTGCGCCGGACAGAAGAGGGTAACCGCGGCGATGGAACGCAGCCGTTCCCGCAGCGCGGCGTGGATGACGCGGGGCTCGATGATATGACCGAGACAGGGTTCGCCGATATCGGCGCAATCGAAATGAATCACTCCCGTGCCGCCAGCGTCCCACACTTCCATTTCCCGGAACGGGTAGGCATCCCGTGCAATGATCCGGTCCCAGACACCGAGCGCGGAGAAAATCCGTTGCGAGGCGCGGGTGATCGCGAAAACGCGCGCATCGCGCACGCCGTCGTCCGTATCGCTCGCGAACGGCCGGGCCTCGACCAGCGCGACCCTGACACCCGCCTCGCCCAGGGCGCAGGCCGCCGTCGCGCCCACGATGCCGGCCCCGATGATAACGACGTCGAACTGGTTCATGACATTTTCACCGAAGAGACACCACTTTCACCGCAAAGACGCACGACCGCATGGATGCAGGAGTTAGAGCAACGCATGGAGCAGTTGCCGAAAGTACGCAGAGAAAATAAAAACACAAAAATCATGAAAGACCGTGCATCACAATCTTGATAGCAAGAAATTGTTGTTAACTTTTTAAGAATCTTTACTTTGCGTCTTTGCGGTGAATCATCATTACTCACAACGGCAGGCCGCGCGCGAGCCGTGGCATGCGGCCGGAACGCCCCATGGTAAGACGCGTCAGCAGTCGCTTCGCCGGCGGCAGCAGGTCGAGCGCCAGCATGCCCGCGGCGCGTGCCATGCCCAGTGCCGGCAGCGGCAGCGTGAACAGGCGCGCCAGGCCGTCGGTAAATGCCGTGACCCGCTGGTGATCAGCATGCCGCCACGCATCGTAGCGGTTCAACACCGCCAGCTCGCCGGGGTCGTGCCCTCCCACCAGGGCATCGACCAGCACTTCGGCGAGTACCGCGATGTCGCGCACACCCAGGTTGAAACCCTGCCCGGCGATCGGGTGCAGGGTATGGGCGGCATTGCCGACCAGTGCCAGCCGGTGGCGCACCGATTCCTTCGCCTTGATGAGGCGCAAAGGATAAGCTTGCCGCCGCCCGACGCGTTCAAACCGCCCAAGCCGATAACCGAACCGCTCCTGCAATCGCGACAGGAACTCACTGTCGGAAAACCCCATGACCTCCCCGGTCTCCCGGCTGTCGACGGTCCATACCAGCGCGCAGCGACCCGCGGACATGGGCAACAAGGCCATCGGGCCGGTATCGGTAAAACGCTCGAAGGCCACATGGCGGTGCGGCAACTGCGGCGTGATATTGGCGATGACGGCCGTCTGTCCGTAATCTCGGTCGATCACGGGTATACCCAGGCGATCCCTCACCGCGGAACCGGCTCCATCCGCGGCCACGACGAGCCGCGCCGTCAGCATCCGCGTCGCGTCGTCCATAACGAGTGTTGCGGTTGCCGCTTCCGCCCCGAGGTTCAGGTCCGCGAGGGTCGCGGGACAACGATCGGACACATGGATGCGGTGGATCGGCGTGGCGTCATCCGCCAGGTCGTTCCATAATCCCAGACTGCTGAAGATGCGCTGCGTGCCGTGCGCCAGCGCGATGGCGCGGTCATCGTAGCCCGCTTCGGTCCGTGTTTCGAACTGGACGGCCTCCACCACGGCGATGCGAAGACCCCGACCCTGCAGCGCGCGCACCAGGCTGGCGCCGACCAGACCTCCCCCGACGATCAGGATGTCATACGGATTCATCACGACCGGACCCTGACAAGGACATCAGCGGTTCTCTCCCATCAACGCCTCGATCTCGCTGACGCTCTTCGGAGCATCGACGCTGAACACTTCGTGACCGTCATTCGTGACCAGCACGTCGTCCTCGATGCGTATCCCGATATTCCACCATTTTTTCGCCACGCCGCGACTGCCCTCGGGGATGTAGATCCCCGGCTCGACCGTCAGCACCATGCCCGGTTCAAGGACCCGCCATTCACCCCCGACCTTGTAATCTCCCACGTCATGCACGTCCATGCCCAGCCAGTGGCCGGTGCGGTGCATGTAGAAGCGTCGGTAGGCCTCGTTCCTGATCAGATCAGCCGACCGGCCCTTGAGGATACCCAGTTTGACGAGTCCACGCGTCAACACCTTGATGGCGGCGGCGTGCGGGGCGTTCCAGTCATTGCCCGGTTGCACCTGCCGGATGGCGGCCGCCTGCGCGGCCAGCACGACCTCGTACAAGGCCCTCTGCGGCGGACTGAACCTGCCGTTGACGGGGAAAGTGCGCGTGACATCCGAGGCATAGCAGTCGTATTCGGCGCCGGCATCGATCAGCAGCAGGTCTCCATCCCGCAGCACGGCCCGGTTATCCGTGTAATGCAGGATACAGCCGTTCTCACCTCCGCCGACAATGCAGGGATAGGCCGGCTGCATGTTGGCATGACGAAATTCGTGAAGTAGCTCCGCCTCGATCTCGAATTCATGCCTGCCCGGACGGCAGGCCTGCATGGCACGCCGGTGCGCGCGACAGGCCACCTTCGCCGCGCCGCGCATCACCCTGATTTCCGACCGGCTCTTGTAGAGACGCATGTCGTGCAGCAGGTGCTCCAGAGAGACGAATTCATCCGGCGCCCGCAAGCCGGAACGCGCGCCCTCGCGGATCCGTTTGACCCAGTCGAGCACATGCCGGTCGAAATCGGGATGGGAACCCATGGTATAGAAGACCCGGTCGCAGCTCTCCAACAACCCGGGCAGGATTTCGTCGATGTCGCCGATGGGGAAGGCATCGTCGGCGTCATAGAGTTCCACGGCACCCTGCGTGCCCGCCCGCCGACCGGTCCAGGTTTCCATCTTCGGATCGCGTTCCCGGCAGAACAGCAGGTATTCGCCATGGTCGCGCCCAGGAATCAGCACCGCCACGGCCTCCGGTTCGCCGAACCCCGTCATGTACTGGAAATCGCTGTCCGGCCGGTAGGGATATTCAACGTCGCGGTTGCGCGGCCTCACCGGCGCCGCCGGGATGATGGCGATGGAACCCCTGCCCATCATCCGGATGAGTTGTCTGCGACGGCGCATGAATTCCTTTCGGCTGATCATACTCGCGTTCCACCCCTGTTCACTTTCATCATCGTCAACCGCGTGCCCGCAGGTGATCCGGATTTATCGCCGCCCGCAAGATGCAGACTACTGCAGGCGCTGCGGCGCCTGCAGCGGACGCAGTTCCTCATGGCAAAGCAGCACGCTCATACGCACGTACTCCACGATCTCCGCATAAGCGGCTTCCTCATCCTCATCGGTCAATTCATGCTCAAAACGGGTATTCGATATCTCGAAGAAGTCATACATGATCTCGCCCACGTTGCCCTTCCGCACCCCGTCCTCGCGCACGCCCCCGAGAGCCAGTCCGTAGAGAAACCCCTGGCACCACTCCCCGAGCGCCTTGCTGCGCAACGGCAGCGGTGTATCGTCTTCCGGCAGCAGCAAAACCAGACCCAGATCGCCGTCATTGAGATGCAGCAACGATTCCGAATAGAGCTCCGTCAACAGCAATTGCCCTGACTGCGCCATCGCGCTGATGGTATTGCCCGCACCAAGCAGATGATCGAGCCAGAGTGCGGGTTCCGACGTGCCCGCGGCACAGATGATGCCACATATCAGCCCGTGGCTTTCCGCCGCGCCGGAGTCGGCATCAGCCGACTGCAACGCGGCCTGCAGCTGGTCATAAGTAACGGTTACCGTCTCGTTCAAGGCGCAACCCTCCCGGGGCGACTGCAGACGCCGCGGTTTCCCGCAAGCCCTTTCTGGAGATTATGACACAGTCGGGATTCACCGGTCCGGCACACCGTGTATACTGCCAGCGATTCACGGACATTGACCGATTGCTTCTACCGCACTATATTCATTGCATGTCAAAACCAAACAAACATTCACGCATCGACCTGGAACTTTCCCAACTCGAGGCCAGGATTGATATCCTGCTGAAGACCATCGAACGCCTGAGCATGGAAAATCGCTCGCTGCGCGCCCAGCAGGATACACTGGCAACCGAACGCGCCTCTCTGATCGAAAGGCATGATCTGGTACGCAACCGCGTCGAGGCTATCGTCACCCGCCTCAAGTCATTGGAGACCGGCACGTGAGCAAGGATTCCGGTGCCATCAAGGTTTACATCCTGGACAAGGAATACCTGGTCGCTTGCCCGGAGGAAGAACGGGATGCCTTGAAGGCATCGGCAAAATATCTCAATGACAGGATGACGGAAATCCGCGGAAGCGGCAAGGTCGTTGGAATTGACAGAATCGCCGTGATGGCGGCACTCAACCTGGCGCACGAGATCGTGGAATCGGGCGCGAACGCCGATGAACTGGACGCGTATGCCGAACGGATCGGCAATATCAATGCCAGGATTGAGGAAGCACTCGGACGCCACACGAAGAAGGGGCTGAACTGATCGGCTCCAGCTGTAAAGGTTAGATTCAGGCATCCCCTGCTGTGTTCGATAGTGGCTTAGATCTCCTTGAGCCTAATTTCCAAACCAGGGGACAGTTTGCTGATGTTGGTGTGCACGTCCGCCGCTGGCGGAAAGCCTGATACATCACTACCGTCCCCCCTTGAACCCTCGGTTCAAGGGCAATAGCCGCGCCGGCACGAGCGGAGGATGCCTTACTTATCAATGCCGCCCTACCTGGCAAAGGGTCAGCCCTGATCACCATTCCCCTGGACAGCGGGAAGAAAAACCGTGAACAGTTGCGCACGGAGATCCGCAGACGGCGCAGGCGGTTGGCACAGCCTGAACGTGATGCGTTCGCCGCACGACTGGCACAGCTCGCCGCCAGGGAGCCACTGGTCAGAAACAGCCGTCGCATTGCCTTCTATCTCCCGGTCAACGGAGAGATGGATCCCCGCCCGCTGATGGACTATCTGTGGTCCATGGGCAAGTCGCTTTACCTTCCCATTCTGGTAAATTTCTCGAAACGAAGATTGTGGTTTTCCGCCTATACGCCCGGCGACCCGCTCGTTTACAACCGTTACGGAATTCCCGAACCGGAACGTGTTCACGACAGGCGCATAAGGACCGTTGCCCTGGACCTGGTGCTGCTGCCGCTGGTTGCCTTTGATGCGATGGGCCACCGCCTGGGCATGGGGGGCGGGTATTACGATCACTGTTTTGCGTTCATCAACCGAAGATGCCACTGGCGCAAACCCCGCCTCATGGGACTTGCCTATGAATTCCAGCGCCTGCCCCTGATCCAACCCGAACCCTGGGATGTACCCCTCGATGCGATCGCGACGGAACAGCAGGTGTATCACTGCAGCCGCATTGAGGCGGGACGGGACCGCGATTGATTCACCGCGGCGCGAATCCCGAAGACGTCCGAACTGTATGTTTTTAACAACGCCATTCGGTACAGGATGAATGAAATACTGGCTGATGAAATCCGAGCCCGATGTATTCGGCATCGACGATCTGAAAAAGACACCGGGAAGGATCGAACCCTGGAATGGCGTTCGCAATTACCAGGTACGCAACATGATGCGCGATGACATGAAGACAGGCGACCTCGCATTTTTCTATCACTCCAACTGCAAGGAGCCGGGTATCGCCGGCATCATGGAAATTGTTCGCAAGGGATACCCGGATATCACGGCATTCGATCCGAATTCACAGTACTTCGATCCGAAGAGCGATCCAGCGGAGCCACGCTGGTACTGCGTGGATGTCCGTTATGTGCGCAAACTGAAACGTGTCATCACGCTCTCCGAATTGAAGGAACTTTCTGGAGTGGCCGGCCTGCCACTGGTCAGGCGGGGCAATCGCCTGTCCATCATGCCGGTCAGCAGGCAGCAGTGGGAGTACATCCTCACGCTCGAATGATCCGGAATGACGGCCGCGGACCAGCGGCGGAGTCTGCAGCTGAACAGCACATATACAGCGACGTCATGTCGCATCGGCACAATAACCACCGCACGGATCACGACAGACGACGAACTTGATCCCGTGTCACGAAATCACCGTTTTTTACCTGTAAAACCCCTGTTTTCTGACTGTTCACTCAAGCATTGAACGGGAACAGTCAGGTGCGGCTAACACTGGTACAGGCACGGGCACGCCGATACGAATCGTGCCGTGCATCGCACGGCTCTGCACATCCGGTATCAATTCGATGATGCTTGCGACACGCATCATCACTCGCAGGAATCCTGCTTGCCGAAATGAACACATGAAATACGAACGTGAACGACCGGATCATCGATCGCCATTTCTTGCAATGAGGCATGGCCGATTGTCAACAAAAAATACTGGCATTTTGTATTTCTTTGTTTATACTCTGCGTGGGCAATTCGAATAGAGTGGAGGTTTGTTATGGCTACAAAGAAGAAGGTCGCAGCAAAGAAGAAGGCAGCACCGAAGAAGAAAGTCGCAACGAAGAAGAAGGCAGCACCGAAGAAGAAAGCCGCAGCAAAGAAGAAGACTACCGCCAAGCGTGGTTAGTCGATAGGTTATCCGGAGTACTGTATCGTTCTCCTGATAACTCGATAAAAAAGGCCCGTACTGTAAAGTACGGGCCTTTTTTTCTGCGGCCGGTCGTACCGGCGCGTCAGCTTTCGCCGAGAAACAGGTGATAAGCCCTGCTCTCCGATTCCTCCCAGTAGCGGTAACCCAGATCATCAAGAAACCGCTGGAATTCCTTGCGACCATCCGAGGGGACCTGGATACCGGTGAGGACACGACCGTAATCCGCGCCGTGATTGCGGTAATGAAACAGGCTGATATTCCACCGCTTGCCCATTGCAGTGAGAAACTCCAAGAGCGCACCAGGCCGCTCCGGGAACTGGAAGCGATAAAGCATCTCATCTTTGAGTCCGACCGCACGCCCGCCGACCATGTAGCGGATATGGAGCTTGGCGATTTCACTGTCGGTCAGGTCCTCGACCGGGTAGCCCTTGGCACGTAGTTGTCCGATGATCGCGTGGCGCTCTTTCTCACCATCATCCAGTTTTACACCGGCGAATACGTGTGCCTGCCGGGTATCCGCGTAGCGGTAGTTGAACTCCGTGATGCCCCGCTTGCCCAGCGCCTGGCAGAAATGGTGGAAGCTGCCCGGTTCTTCCGGAATGGTCACTGCCAGCAACGCCTCGCGATTTTCGCCGATCTCCGCTCTTTCCGACACATGGCGCAGGCGGTCAAAATTTATGTTCGCGCCACTGTTGATCGCCACCAGTCCCGCACCGGTAATGCCGCTGCGTTCAACGTACTTCTTTATTCCCGCTACGGCGAGTGCACCGGCCGGTTCGACAACCGAACGGCAGTCGTCGAATATATCCTTCATGGCGGCGCAGATCTCGTCCGTACTCACGAGGATGACATCATCGACATGGTGGCGCGCGATCCGGAAGGGCTCCTTGCCCGCCTGGCGAACGGCCACGCCGTCAGCGAATATCCCGACCTGGTCGAGGAGCACGCGGCGCTTGTGTTTCAGCGCCTCGTAGAGGCATGGCGAATCATCCGGTTCGACCCCGATGACCTTGATGGCGGGTTGCAACGCCTTTACACAGGCCGCAATACCCGCGATCAGGCCGCCCCCGCCCACGGGGACAAAGATCGCATGCAGATCGCCTTTATGCTCGCGCAGGATCTCCAGGGCGATCGTCCCCTGGCCGGCGATGACCACGGGATCATCGTAGGGATGGATAAAGGTCATGCCCTTCTCTTGCGCCAGCGTGGCCGCGTGGGCATAGGCGTCGTCATAGGCATCACCCGAGAGGCTGATGCGCGCGCCGAGACGCCTGACCGAATCGACCTTGATCGACGGGGTGGTCCTGGGCATGATGATCAGCGCCTTTATACCCCGCCTGGCGGCCGCGAGAGCGACGCCCTGCGCATGGTTACCGGCCGATGCGGCGATCACGCCATTCGCGCAGTCCTCGTCCGACAAACCGGCGATCTTGTTGTAGGCGCCGCGCAGCTTGAACGAATGCACCGGCTGCAGATCCTCGCGTTTGAACCACACGGTATTGCCCAGGCGTTCCGAGAGGCGATCCGCGATCACCAGCGGCGTTTCCAGCGCCACGTCATAGACGCGCGAGTTCAAAATCATCTTCAGATAGCGTTCCAGCATAGCGAGTACAGTATCAGCTCATCATCATCTTGGACAGATGCCGCGTACCGCGTATAAAGACCACGGCGATGACTTACCCGCTGTGTCCGGGTATTATTTCGACCATTAACTTATGCAAGGGGTTCTGACATGACGCCGGACGACATGAAGAAAATGGCCGCACAGGCTGCACTGGACTACGTGGGAACTGGAACGGTAATCGGCATAGGCACTGGCTCGACCGCGAATCATTTCATCGACAGCCTCGCCGCAATCAAGCACAGGATCGATGGCACGGTCGCCAGTTCCGAGGCCAGCGCAAAGCGGTTAAAGGCGCATGGTATCCCGGTGCTTGAACTCAACAGCGTGGATGAACTCTCGCTTTACATAGACGGCGCCGATGAATCCAACCGTCACCTGCACCTGATCAAGGGCGGCGGCGGCGCCCTCACACGGGAGAAGATCGTGGCGGCCGCCAGCCGCAAGTTCATCTGCATAGCGGACGAGAGCAAACTTGTCGATATCCTCGGCACGTTCCCCCTGCCCGTCGAGGTCATCCCCATGGCGCGCAGTTATGTCGCGCGGGAACTCGTCAAGCATGGCGGACAGCCGGTTTACCGCGAAGGCTTCACCACCGACAACGGCAACATCATCCTCGATGTGCACAACATGCAGATCATGGAACCGGTACGGCTGGAAGAAGAGCTGAACAATATCGCCGGTGTCGTCACCGTCGGCATCTTCGCACGGCGCCCTGCGGATGTACTGCTGCTCGGCACGCGTGATGGTGTTAAAACACTCACCTGAGCGCCCTACCCGCGCAATGTCAGCCATCAGGGTATGCGTAAGCGGAAAACCAGTCGCAAGGGGTCGCCGGTAGCGGCTAATTGGCGTCTTCCCCACCCTGCCGGTTCAACACCCAGATGCGCACGCTGGCATCATCGCTGGTCGTTGCCAGGTATTGGCCACGCGGCGAAACCGAGATGGCCGCGCCGCAAAGTTCATGCGACTGAAAACGGCGAGTCACCGCGCCCGTCAGGGGGTTCAGAAACAACACGGCACTGTCGGTCTGGCGACTGATGGTCGCAAGCTCACTGCCGTCAGCCGTAAACTTAATGGACTTGATAATGCCATGATGCCCGGTCGGCAGCGTCACGAGTGAATTGTCACCCAGATTCCAGCGAAACAGGCGGAACCAGCCGCCGCCGTACAACTGCCGTCCATCAGGCGAAAAGGCCAGCGTCCAGGCGTCCGTCGGCGGGCTTTCGAGCTGCGCCGGCGACCCGTTGCCGGTCCATACAAAGACGGCGCCATCCGTGCCGCTGGAGGCATAGCGCGCTGCGTTCGGTTCTATGGCGACCGCCTTGACTCCGCCACGATGCTGCATCCGCTCATCGAGCAGACTTAAATCCCGCATGCGCCAGATGCGCACCGATCCATCGTCATGACCGGTAATCAGGCGGTCATCACGGGGGCTTGCCGCCATACAGGTGATCGGCGCAGGTGTCTTGACACGCCGGAGAGCCGTACCCCCGAGCGCCCATTCGTCCAACCACCCGTCGTAACCGGCGGTTACGACATGCCGGTCGTTGTCGGTAAATAACACCCCATTGACGGAATCCTGGTGTGCCTGCCAGCGATATAGCGGCTCACCGTCCGGCAAGTGCCATATTTGGACACTTCCTTCCCAACCGCCCGAGGCGAGCAGGTCACCGGATTCACTGAAGCCCACGCTGCTCCCCCCGTTATGGGCTCGCGTATGTATGACATCCGGCGCGACGGCCAGCGGCTGCACCGTACATGCCGTAAGCATCAAAACAAACAGGGGGAAGACACGCTGCATGACTATCGCACTTGAAGACCGGTAAAAAATCAGTGGGAATATGTACCTGCCAGCCCTTGCAAACCAGAATAGGGTGACAACGTTGCGGGAGGATAAACGCATGAAAGAACGGGGCCCATGAGCCCCGTTTTCATCAGACGGATCAAAGCGGCAATCAGAACTTGTGCCTTATACCCAGACTGAACTTGTCGTCGTCAACGCCTTCCGTACCGGCCTTGTTGCAGACATCAGCATTTTTATCGGTGCACCCCGTTCCACTATAGCCCGCGTAGATGCTGGTGAGCTTGCTCACCGACTGCACACCGACGACCTCCCAGGAGTTGTAACCGGAAAGTGCACTGGCGCTTGCGCCGTCCTCACCCTTGCCATAGCCGGCGTAAATCGAAGTATTTCCCATGAAGACGCTGCCGCCAAGAAACCAGATATCAGTGTTCTCGCCTGGGTTGCCTGTTGTCGGGCCGTCCGCCACGCCAGTGTCGAACTTGTACTGTCCAAACACGGCGAAATTTTGAGTCCCGTATTTCGCGCCGACTTTGTAAGTCGTATCTTCATTACCGGTCGTCCCGGTGATGTAATCAGCAAAAATCAGTACACCGGCATTCTCGTAGCTAAGCCCGACCCCGTCGTCTTTGTCGGCATTGACGTTATTGTCGGCTTTGTGACCATTCTGAACGGGCTGCGCGGCGCGCCCGTTCACGGAAGATGTACGATAGACCGGGTCGGGCAACACGCCGTCAGACTTGTAGCCGGTTGAGAGTGTACCGACCTTCACCTCACCGAAGTTACCACTGATACCCAGCCAACGGTCACGGCTGTCAGGGCTCGTGCTATTGCCGCCGTGGTATTCCCAGTCCAGCCGATAGATTGCCTTGAGGCCGTTACCTAGGTCATTGTTGCCATCGAAACCGAACGTGCAGTTGATGCATTCGGGGGATGATTCGACGGTTTGGTCCGGCGGGGCGACCCTGGCTTGATTCGCATCGCCGTGACCAAACACGGTGACCTCGCCCTGGGCAGTCATCGTACCCACGATAAGAACCACAGCGGTCAGTCTGGAAACTCTCTTGGCGATCATCTCGGTTTACTCGGCATATGCGCCATTTTATCTGAATAACGGCTGCCGATCTTCAATAGATCTCGAAAAACCCGCATCCCTTGTAAAATGCTGAAGCGGATGTCGCAATTCAGCAACAACTATATCCGCCTATTACGTCATCCTGACTCAGCTAACTTCGGTTATCGGCGCCCTTATCTCAAGCTGGATGTTGCGCGTAAAGTCACGCGCGGTCACTGGCAATAGACAGCAGGGACAAATAAAACCCAAAACGGAAACGGGGCCCGAGGGCCCCGTTTCCTTGTTCCAACCTGACCACGATCAGAACGTGTGCTTCGCACCCACGGTTAACACGGCCAGATCATCAACCTGATGACTACCAGTCGCAGTGTTCACGTTACCATCAGGCTTGGATCCCACATAGCCTAAGTAAGCCAGCGTGCGCTTGCTGAAGTTGTGGACACCAACAAGCTCCCAGGACTTGTACTTCGGATCAGACACACTCGGGGGAGGAGCACCGAGCGAGGCGTCGGTGGTGCTGGCGTTGTCACCCTGACCGTAGCCGGCATACAGCAAGTTGTTGCCCATGGTGTAGGTGCCACCGACCATCCAGACGTCCGCGCCATCACCGTCGTTAGACTGCCCCAGGGTACCAGTAGCGGAGTCCGTGATGAGGCCCAGGTCTTTCTCGTACTGGCCGAAGATGGCGAAGTTGTTCAGGGTGTACTTGGCGCCGACACTAGCAGCCGAATCATCCTTGCCTGAGCTATTGGTGATGTAGTCGGCGAAGACCAGGATGCCGCCGTTCTCGTAGCTGACGCCGCCACTGTAGGGGCCCTGAGTACGCGGACTGTTGCTATCGGGCTGAATGGTATAGGTGACGTTAGCCTTCAGGCCGTTCCAGTCCGGGCTATCATAGCCCACGGTATTGGTCGCACGGCCCTGACCGACGTCGCCCTTTTCGTTGTGCAGATTGGACTGCAGGCCGATATTGCGCTGCTGGGCGACGGTACGATAGACCGGGTCGAGCATGGCGCCGTAGGACTTGTAGACGGTCGACATGGTGCCGGCCTTCAGCGTGCCGAAGTTACCGCCCATGCCCAGCCACTGGTCACGGCCATCAGGAGTCGTACTGTTGTTGATGTCAACCGTCCAGTCGAGGAAGAACAACGCCTTCAGGCCGTTGCCCAGATCCTCGCTGCCCTTGAAGCCGAGCGAGCAGTCGGTACACACCAGTTGGGTATTGTTGTCGCCCTTGGCAACAAGATTAGGGTAGAAGTTGGCACCGCCTACGCCTGAATTATGAATCCTGCCGCCGTTGACGTAGATAAGAGATTCATCGATGTGACCGAAGACCTGGACGTCAGCCTGGGCAACGGCAACACCGCCTGCCAGGATGACCCCGATCATGGTCGGAAGAAGTTTCTTAGTCATGATATTCCCCTTTAACACAGTTGATAGAAATTCGGGTTCGGTATAACCACCGTCATTGCACGCGAACACAATACAACAATGCAATGCAAAAATGCAACAAATATTTTCAAAAAAACTACAAAAATTATTTTTTGTTGCTTATATGCAACGTAATCCGAGTTTCTCGATTGATTTCTAGTTTAGTGAATGGAAGCAAGTCCTACCAGCATCAAGGATTTCCGTGCCACCAACCATGAATCGCGGCACAACGATCGGAATTGAGGCAACGAGGAACTCTTGTGACCAGGAATAACTGCAATGGCGCAATAGCCGGACAGGAGACCTAGTCGATAAACACTATGAATCAGCTGATCCGCTGCCCGTTACTACGGGGTACACACCTTGTTTCGCACGTCTAGTCGAAGTCGCGGTTCTGATTCTACCCCCCCCCCAACGAAACAGCCCGCCGGGTGGCGGGCTGTTTCGTGGAATGGCTGGGGGACTAGGATTCGAACCTAGGTTGACGGAGTCAGAGTCCGTAGTCCTACCACTAGACGATCCCCCAGAAGCAGAGGAGATCTTAACGCTTAGAGAATTGCGGCGCACGACGGGCCTTGTGCAGGCCAATCTTCTTGCGTTCCACCTGTCTGGCGTCGCGGGTTACGAATCCGGCACGGCGCAGTGGCGAGCGCAACTGGTTATCGTACTCGATCAGCGCACGGGTAATACCGTGGCGAATGGCACCTGCCTGACCGCTGATGCCTCCTCCCTTGACGGTGGCGGTAATATCCAACCCTGCTTCCATATTGGCCTTCTGGAGAGGTTGACGCACAATCATGCGGGCCGTTTCCCGACCGAAATATTCATCCAGCGGACGGCTGTTCACGGTGATATTGCCGGCACCCCTGCGCAGAAAAACACGTGCTGTCGACGTCTTGCGGCGTCCGGTGCTATAGAAGGTTTCACTCATTTGCGGGATTCCTGTAGCCATCGGCCGTGCAGCCAATCGGCATTTTCGTAATGTCGGTTAGATTTCAAGCGCCTTGGGCTGCTGGGCTGCATGCTGGTGTTCAGGTCCTGCATAGACCTTGAGCTTGCGGAACATGGCCCGTCCCAGTGGATTCTTCGGCAGCATCCCCTTCACGGCGATTTCGATCACACGCCCCGGCGCCTTGACCTGCAGTTTTTCGAAATTGATCGACTTCAGATTGCCGATGTAACCGGTATGATGGTAATACATCTTGTCGGTTGCCTTGCGGCCGGTAACATGCACCTTGTCGGCATTAACAACAATAATATAGTCACCGGTGTCCACATGTGGCGTGTATTCAGGCTTGTGCTTGCCGCGCAGACGGCGTGCTATCTCGGTGGCGAGACGCCCGAGTGTCTTGCCGGCGGCATCAACGACATACCAGTCGTGATTCACCTCATGCGGTTTTGCGGAAAATGTTCTCATCAGGGTAACTCCAGACCTGCCCAATCAAAGAGCGGGGATGTTACAAAAGTCGCCTTTAACTTACAAGCTTCCACGACGAAGAGGCTGCGGTAGGGCAAAAAAAAGCGCGGTTTAGGAAACCGCGCTCAAAATACCTCCTTGGGGGGAGGTGGAGGAGCACTGATTGGCTAATAGATAGGGGGGCAAGCCAATCAGCGTGTAAGTATTTTCTTATATACTTTTCTTAAAGTCAAGCAAAAGACCATGAACTTTCCGCCTTTGAATACGATGTCAATCAATTTACTGATTTATATTGTTTTTATTACACTGCCGCCAAATCCATGCGCCAACTGCATCACCTTGCTAGCCAGTCGGCAACTCATTAGCTAGATTCTCAGTCGCTCGACTATCCTGCCGTGCAGCAGATGTTTCTCGATGATCTCGTCCACATCTTCCTGATCAACATAGGAATACCAGACCCCTTCGGGATACACGACCATTACCGGTCCTTCTTCACAGCGGTCAAGGCACCCGGCGGTATTGATGCGGACCCCCCCTGGACCGGCTAGACCCAAGTCCTTGCTGCGTTGTTTGGCATAATCGCGCATGGCAAGCGCATCGAAGCGCTGACAGCAGGTGCTGCCGTCTTCACGAAAATTAGTGCAGAAAAACACGTGATGGCGATAGTAGGACATGCATCAACAATACCTGAGAATTCCTGCAGGGTAAAAAATCACTTACTGGGAAGCACCCTCCCGATCATGCTATCTTGCTTTTGTGACGCAGCGTAATTTGACATTTTTCGACCGTTGCATCGAGCAGTTCGATCAGGCTCTCAGGACCGTGTTCGGTCAACCTGCGGGTTCAGGTCGGGCCAATCCTGCGCAGTCGGCAACAGGCGAAGAACTGACGGCAAACGAAAAAGCAGAGAGCATCTGCCTGATGAGAGTAAACCATGCCGGCGAGGTTTGCGCCCAAGCCCTGTATCAGGGGCAGGCGGTGACTGCACGACGCAACAAGGTACGCGAATTGATGCGGCAGGCAGCAACGGAGGAGAATGATCATTTGCTGTGGTGCCGGAAGCGTATCGATGAACTCGGCGGACATACCAGCCTTCTCAATCCCCTCTGGTATACGGGCTCATTCCTGATCGGGGCGGCAACCGGACTGCTGGGTGACAAATGGAGTTTGGGATTCCTGGCGGAAACTGAGCATCAGGTAGTCAATCATCTACAGGCGCATCTGGAGCGCATTCCCAGGACCGACAGCAAATCCTCTGCCATACTCGAGCAAATGAAAGATGATGAAGCCAGACACAAGGCGAGCGCACTGAATTCGGGAGGGTCGGCGTTACCTGATCCGGCAAAAAAGATCATGATGCTGATGTCCCGGGTCATGACTTTAACGGCTTACCGTATCTGATCATCCGGGATACCCGAAACTGCCGGTTGATTGCTGTCGCTCAGTAATGCGGGCGGGGCACCGGCATAATCGTTCCTACCCTGCCAGTGGCTGGTTTCTGAGCCGTTTATTTCACGCGCAAGCCGCGCTTCAAGTTGCGACCATAAAACATTTCCAGCATTTCACGTCTGACCTGCTTGTGTATTTTTCGTTGCTGATCTAGCGTGAGTTCGTCCTTGCTGACGCCAAGCAGATAATCATCCAATTTCAGATCTTTCAACATCATCTTCGTGTGAAAGATATTTTCCTGATAGACATTGACATCGATCATCTGATAGCGGTCTACGGTATCCAGGGACAGGTAATTCTGGATGGAATTTATCTTGTGATCGATAAAGTGCTTCTTGCCGCTGATATCCCGAGTAAACCCGCGGACACGGTAATCCATGATGACGATGTCCGACTCAAAACTGTGTATCAGGTAGTTCAGGGCCTTCAATGGCGAGATGCGTCCGCAGGTGGATACATCGATATCGGCACGAAAGGTGCTGATGCCATTATCCGGGTGGCTTTCAGGGTAGGTGTGAACCGTGATATGACTTTTGTCCAGATGCGCAACCACGGCGTCCGGCAACGGGCCCGGTGCCTCCGTATTCGATAGCTGCTCGGATGTTAGTGTCTCTTCCGAGATCAGCATGGTCACACTGGCGCCCTGCGGGTCATAATCCTGTCGCGCGGTATTGAGGATGGTGGCACCAATGATGTCGGCGACATCGGTCAGGATCTGCGTCAGTCGCTCGGCATTGTAGGCCTCGTCGATATATTCAATATATTTCCTGCGGTGGGCCGGAAGGTCCGCGTAACAAATATCGTAAATATTGAAACTCAGGGTCTTGGTGAGGTTGTTAAACCCATGCAGCTTGAGTTTACGCATTTATATCAACCTCCAGGCATGCGGAATTGAGGACGCAATGTGCGGGGTGACAGGAAATCCGGATCATGCGGAATCATCACCTGCCTTGCCGGCGGCAATGACCTCGTAGTCATGCGTGATCACCGCTGCCTTGCCGAGCATAATCGAGGCTGAACAGTATCTTTCGGCGGAAAGCTGTACAGCTCGGGCCACCTGTTTCTCGGACAAGCCGTCTCCGCTAACCACAAAGTGCACATGTATCCGCGTGAACACCTTGGGAGGCATCTCGGCTCGTTCAGCCTCCAGATGAACAACACAATCCGTCACCGGTTGACGCGCCTTCCCCAGTATGTAGACCACATCAAATGCCGTACAGCCACCCATCCCGAGCAGGAGCATTTCCATCGGACGGATGCCAAGATTTCTGCCGCCACTCTCCGGAGGACCGTCCATGACCACCGCATGGCCACTGCCTGACTCGCCGATGAAGGTCGCGCCTTCAACCCATTTTATCCTTGCTTTCATGCAGTTCCGTAAATTGCAGCAATTTTTTAGGTCTACCACAACAGCGGGCCCGGCCCACTCTCACTCCTCAAGAAGTCGGCATATTAACCGATAAGGACATATGCACGGAATCCCACATATTAGCGATATGGAAAAAACACGTATCCCGACGGGCACAAATCCCTGCGTCCAGCGGTTTCTCGAACATTGTCATCGTCGCAAATACCCGCCAAAAAGCGTCATCATCTACGCGGGAGACCAGCCGGATGTTCTGTATTACATCATCAAGGGCTCGGTTACCGTCCTGATCGAGGACGAGGAAGGTCATGAAATCGTGCTGGCCTACATCAACTCGGGTGGATTCTTTGGAGAAATGGGACTGTTTGGAGAACACCCCAATCGCAGCGCCTGGGTACGCACGCGCAGTGACACCGAAGTCGCCGAGATCAGTTATTCCCGCTTTCGCGCACTGGCCAAAGAAGATCCTGACATCCTGCTGGAGCTGACGGCGCAGCTTGCCACGCGCCTGCGCAAAACCAGCCGCATGGTCAGCAACCTTGCCTTCCTGGATGTCACCGGCCGGATTGCGCATACACTGCTCGAACTTTGCAAGGAACCGGATGCCATGACACATCCGGATGGCATGCAGATCAGGGTCACCCGCCAGGAAATCGGTCGCATCGTAGGCTGTTCCCGCGAGATGGCCGGCCGGGTACTCAAGGCACTGGCCGAACAGGGCCACATCTCGGTGAAGGGTAAGACCATCGTGGTGTTCGGAACACGCTAGACTCCGGATAATCACGGCCGGCCAAACAGCTCCACCAGCTTCTCACCCGGTTCGGGAGCCTTCATAAAGGCCTCGCCGACCAGGAAGGCATTTACCCCCCACGATCGCATCAATGCCACGTCAGCGCGAGTGTGTATTCCGCTTTCGGTCACCACCAGGCGATCATCCGGAATCAGTTCGAGCAGCCCCAGCGTAACTTCAAGGCTAGTCTCGAAGGAACGCAGATCGCGGTTATTGATGCCGATCAGCGGTGCCGGCATGAGCAGCGCCCGTTCAAGCTCCTCCCTGTCGTGTACCTCGACCAGCACATCCATGCCCAGATGGGCGGCCAGCTGCAGCAGCTCGCGCAGCATGACATCGCCCAGCGCCGCGACGATCAGCAGGACGCAGTCCGCACCCAGCACCCGGGCTTCATAGATCTGGTACGGATCGATGATGAAGTCCTTGCGCAGCACCGGTAGCGAACAGGCAGTCCGTGCCTGCTGCAGGTAACTGTCGGCGCCCTTGAAAAAATCGACATCGGTTAGTACGGAAAGACAGGCGGCGCCGCCGCGCTCGTAACTGGCGGCAATCTGGGCCGGGTCGAAATCCTCACGCAGAACGCCGCGACTGGGTGATGCTTTTTTTACCTCGGCGATAACGGCGGACAGTCCTGCATCGATCTTGCGGTACAGGCTCGCAAGAAAGTCCCGCGGCGGATCAGCTTCTTCGATACGCCGGCTCAGCGTCCGCAGATCCAGCGCGCGGTTCCGCTCGTCGATCTCCTCAACCTTGCGTGCCAGAATCTTTTTCAGAATGTCGGGGGTCTCAGCCACGCCACTTTCTCAGACGACATTCGAAACCCGGATCAATTCTTCCAGGGTCTCCCTTGCCTTCCCGTTACGCAATACCTCGCTCGCCAGGGCAATCCCATCCGCCAGAGATGCCGCCAAGCCGGCTGCATAGATGGCCGCACCGGCATTGAGCATCACGATATCACGCGCCGGGCCTATTTCGTTACCCAGCACTCGCCGTATCGTGGCCAGGCTCTGTGCGGCATCTTCGACCGCCAGCGTGGACAGTGCAGAGCGTGACACACCAAAATCTTCCGGAGTGATGGTATAGACCGAAATCCCCCCGAGTTTCAGCTCCGCCACCCGAGTGGGCGCAGCAATGCTGATTTCATCCAGTCCGTCCTCGGCATGCACGACAAGCACATGCTCGCTTCCCAGTTGTTTGAGAACCTGTGCCAGCGGTTCAAGCCACTGACTGCTGAATACACCGAGCACCTGGTTGGGAGCACCAGCCGGGTTGGTCAACGGACCAAGCAGATTGAAAAGCGTGCGTATCCCCATCTCCCGTCGCGGCCCGACGGCGTGTTTCATGGCGCCGTGATGCCGGGGCGCGAACAGGAAGCCCACCCCCACACGGTCTATACAGGCAGCCACCTGTGATGGCGTCAGGTCCAGACGAACACCAGCCGCCTCAAGCACATCGGCACTGCCGGATTTGCTGGAGACGGAACGGTTGCCGTGCTTGGCAACCCTGCCACCCGCCGCCGCAGTCACCAATGCACTGGCCGTGGAGATATTGAAAGTGCTGGCGCCATCGCCGCCGGTGCCGCAGGTATCGACAAGGTGCGGCCCGGCCACCTCGACATGAGTTGCAAGCTCCCGCATGACGCTCGCGGCAGCCGCGATCTCGTCAACCGTCTCGCCCTTCATGCGCAGGCCGACCAGGAAACCACCAATCTGCGCCGGCGTTGCCTGGCCGGTCATGATAAGGCGCATCACCGAGCGCATCTCATCTCCGTCGAGATCACGGCGCTCGGTAACGGCTCGAATGGCTGATTGCATGTCCATCAGACCCTCATTCCGAATCTACGACGGGGCGTCTAGTGTTCCAGGAAATTGCGCAACAAGTCATGGCCGCAGCCGGTCAATATGGATTCCGGATGGAACTGTACCCCTTCAACGGCCAGTTCCTTGTGCCGTACACCCATGATTTCATCGATGCCGCCGTGGTCACCGGTCGTCCAGGCGGTAACCTCGAGACATGCCGGCAGGGTATTGGCCTCGATCACCAGCGAGTGGTAGCGGGTTGCCTCGAAGGGATTCGGAAGACCTAGAAACACCCCAACGCCACCATGGTGAATCTGGGATGTCTTGCCATGCATGATTTTACGCGCATGGACGATCCGTCCCCCAAAGGCCTGGCCGATACTTTGATGGCCGAGGCACACCCCGAGTATGGGGATACGTCCGGCGAATTGCCTGATGGTCTCGACGGAGACACCCGCCTCGTTTGGCGTACACGGGCCGGGGGAGATAACGATTTTTTCTGGATGCAGCGCTTCGATTTCCTGCAGCGTGATCTTGTCATTGCGATACACGCGTACATCGGCACCCAGCTCGCCAAGATACTGGACAAGGTTATAGGTAAAGGAATCGTAATTATCGATCATCAGCAGCATAGTGTTACCCGTCCAACCGGGCGAAAAATCGCGAAAAATACGCCCGCAGGCCATTTCGTCTGGATTTCTGCGCCTGCCGGCGTCATGCCAAGAGGCCAGAACAGATTCCGTCGTGTCGTTCTTCTGGCCGGTACGGGACGGTTACCCGCATTCCCATGGGACAATTAATACCTAAGACCTTCCTCGCCCGGATTCAAGACCATGGCAACCGCTCGAAATATCGCCCGGCCTTTGTTGATCGTTTCATGCCACTCATTGGTCGACACCGAATCCGCCACGATACCGGCACCGGCCTGGATATGCAGGCTGCCATCCTTGATGACTGCCGTACGGATAGCGATGGCGGTATCCATATTACCCGACCATGACAGGTAACCAACAGCTCCGGCGTAGACACCGCGCTTCACTGGCTCCAGTTCATCGATAATCTCCATGGCGCGGATCTTGGGCGCACCGCTGACAGTGCCGGCCGGGAAGGTTGCCCGCAAGACGTTGATGGCACTCATGCCGGGGCGGATACGTCCGGTCACGTTGGACACGATGTGCATGACGTGAGAATAACGTTCAGTGACCATTTTCTCGGTCAGTCTCACACTGCCGATTTCACTCACACGGCCGGCGTCATTACGGCCCAGGTCGATCAGCATCAGGTGTTCGGCCAGTTCCTTAGGGTCCGCCAGCAGCTCCGCCTCCAGTCGCAGGTCTTCTTCCTCATCCTGTCCGCGAGGCCGGGTGCCGGCAATCGGCCGGAGCGTAACCGAGCCGTCTTCTAGGCGCACGAGGATTTCGGGTGATGAGCCGACAACATGGAAATCACCCAGATCCAGATAGTACATGTAGGGCGACGGGTTGAGACTGCGCAGCGCGCGGTACAAATCCAGCGGCGCGGCCTGGTAAGGGATCGACATGCGCTGCGACAGAACGACCTGCATGACATCGCCTTCCAGGATGTAGTCCTTGATACGATCGACCGCCGCCTCGAAGCCTTTCTGCGTGAACCCGGAAATAAAATCGGCTTCCTGAACCACCCTTCGCGGCATTGTATCCTCTTTGCCGTATTCGGACACCGCCGTACGCAATTTACCCGCCAGTTCATCCAGTCGCGTCTGGCCGCGGCGAAATGCGTTGCCCTGCGTCGGGTCGACATGGACGATCAGGATCAGCGTGCCGGCCAGATTGTCGAACACCAGCAGCTCATCGGACACCATGAGAAGAATGTCGGGGCAACCGATAAGATCCGGCCTGTCGAAGCCGGACAGACGCGGTTCGATATAACGCACCGTATCATAACCGAAATAACCGACCAGCCCCCCGTTGAAACGCGGCAGATCAGGCAGATCCGGTGCACGGTAACGACCCTGGAATGACTCTATCCAGGCAAGCGGATCCGCACTGATCAGCGACTCGACTATCTCACCCTTATGCAGGAGTTTGATCTCATTGCCGCTGATCCGCAGCACCGTTGAACACGGCAGGCCAATGATGGAATAACGCCCCCACTTCTCGCCGCCATGGACCGATTCCAGCAGGTAGGAATAGGGCCCGTTGGCCAGTTTGAGATAGGTGCTGAGGGGCGTGTCCAGATCCGCGAGCACCTGGCGGGAAACGGGAATACGGTTATAGCCCTGGGCAGCTAGGAGTTGGAACTGCTCTGGTGTCATCGCGATTACCTTCGAGTATACCGGTGAGTACAAGATATCTATGCATCAGCACGCGAACTCATGTCATCGGCTGCTGCGAAAATGCTGTACCTGGTACTGCTCTCCAGTGAACCGCATGAACATTCAAGCCGCCTTGTCCAGCAAGGGAATTATCCCGGTGAGGTTATCGATGACGGCATCGGGTCGTGCGTCACGGATATCCATGCCGTGATTGTAGCCGTAACTCACACATACGATCTGGAACCCGGCGGCACGCGCCGCACGTACATCGCTGACCGAGTCACCGATCATCAGCGAGGACTGCGGGGCAACGCCGAAAAAGCCGGCGGCATGCAACAGCGGTTCGGGAGCGGGTTTCTTCCTGGGCAGGGTGTCGCCGCTGATAACGATGGCGAAATCATCGAAGACACCCAGATCCCTGAGCAATGGTACGGTGAACTGCGCTGCCTTGTTGGTCACACAGCCCAAGGGATAACCGGCGGCCTTGAGCATATCCAGCCCATCGCGTACACCGGGATACAGACAGGAACGTTTCGAAGTATTACTCGCATAGAGATCGAGAAACAAGGGGTAGGCGCATGCAAAATCAGCCTCCGTCGGTTCCCCGTCGAGGGTGCCGACCAGGGCACGCCCTACCAGACGTTCCACGCCGTTTCCGACCCAGTTCCTGACCCGCGCCTCACCGCAGGGGTGCCGTCCGAGTTGCTCCATCATGGCATCAACGCAATAGGCCAGATCCGGCACGCTGTCGACCAGTGTCCCGTCCACATCAATCAGGATCATCGCGGGTTTTCTTATGCTCATCGCCGGTTCCTGCCGGACCCTGACTGCCTGTTCAGCCGACGGCCCTGGCGATCTCGGCACGCATAGCGGCTATCGTCGCCCGGTAATCCTTGGCGCCAAAAATGGCGGAACCCGCCACGAAGGTATCCGCACCGGCGGCAGCGATCTCACCGATATTATCAACCTTCACACCGCCATCGATCTCGAGCCGGATAGCACGTCCACTCTCATCAATGATGCGGCGTGCCTCACGCAGCTTGCCGAGCACCTCACGGATAAAACTCTGGCCGCCAAATCCCGGATTGACCGACATGAGCAGTATCATGTCGATCTTGTCTATGACGTATCTCAGGTAGTCCAGCGGGGTAGCCGGATTAAATACCAAACCGGACTTGCAGCCATGATCCCGGATCAACTGCAGCGAGCGATCAATGTGTTCGCTGGCCTCCGGATGGAAAGTGATATAGGTTGCACCGGCCTTGGCAAAATCGGGAATGATACGGTCTACCGGCTTGACCATCAGATGAACATCAATGTCGGCGGTAACGCCATGCTTGCGCAAGGCCTCGCAGACCAGCGGACCGATCGTCAGATTGGGGACGTAGTGATTGTCCATGACATCGAAGTGCACGATGTCGGCGCCGGCATTCAATACATTGGTGACTTCCTCCCCGAGTCGGGCAAAATCCGCCGACAATATGGAGGGTGCGATTTTGTAATCGGCCATGTTGTTGTCCTCACTCATTATTTCAAATGTTTGTGCATGCAAAACAAACGCGCACTTTACCCTAACGGCAGGTGATTTTCAGCTATATTCCACCGTCACCGCCGCGCCACATTATCTCGCTGCAACCGGACCAGAGCCCCGCATCGCATCGGAGACTGCCAGGTCAAGATATTGATTCTAATGTCCTATCTCGGCTC
>JAHKKL010000352.1 GCA_020027635.1 Gammaproteobacteria bacterium | reverse complement strand
GGTGAGCAAAGCCGACACGATAGCGGAGCCGGCACCGGAGCCCGCAGACATGCCCCTGGAGTCGACCACGCAGCAGCGGTTGATTCCCGGACCGGGTCGCCATGGCCGGGCAAGGTGGAAACATCTTTACTGGATCGTGCCCGCAGCCGCCGTCTGCCTCTCTGTGGTCGTGTATCTGTTCCAGATTGCAGACAGCCCGCAACAGGCGGAGGTGCCGGGTGCCCATGCGGGCGGGACGGATGCTGCTGCCCCCGCGTATCCAAAAGCCCCGGAAGCCAGGAACTCCATCGCCGTCCTGCCGTTCGTGAACATGAGTGACAACCCGGATAATGATTACTTCTGTGATGGAATTTCCGAAGAACTCATCGGCCTGTTGGCCAAAGTGCCCCACCTGAAGGTTGTCGCCAGGACCTCTTCCTTCGTGTTCAAGGACAAGGGGATGGACATGCGCCGGATTGCGGAACAGCTCGGCGTGGATAACGTGCTGGAAGGCAGCGTGCGGCTGGCGGGAAACCACATCCGCGTCTCCGCCCAGCTCATCAACGCAAGCACGGGTTACCACCTCTGGGCAGACACGTTTGACACGCAATTCGAGGACGTATTCACGGTCCAGGACCAGATCGCCGGTGCCATCGTAAGTGCCTTAAAAGTTTCGCTCGATGCGGATCATGGCGTTGCGGGCATTACCGACCGTGCCGCACCGACGGCTGACATGACTGCCTACCGGTATTATCTGCAAGGCCTTTATCACTGGAAACAACGCGGTGAACACTCCATCCGCAAGAGCATCGACCTCTTCAAGGCGGCCATAGCGCGCGACCCGACCTTCGCCCAGCCATACCAGGCACTCTCGACCGCTTACCTCGTGCTGCCGTTTTATTCCCGCGAATCCCGGGCAGACGCTTTTGCACAGGCGGAAGCGGCGGCGAGAAAGGCGCTGGAACTGGATCCGTCGCTGGGCCAGGCCCATGCGGTGCTCGCATTTACCAGCCTGAAACGCTGGGACTGGCCGGCAGCCTACCACGAGTTCCAGCTGGCTTTTGCTGCATCACCCAACGACCCGACCACACACCAGTGGTACTCGGAGTTCCTCAGTTACGTCGGATATATCGATGCCTCGGTCACCGAAGCACTCCGCGCCCGGGAGCTCGACCCGGTATCCCCGGTGATCAATGACCGTCTGGGCGTAACCTACCTCTGGTCGGGTGAATACGAATTGGCCGCCGAACAGTTCCGCATCGCCACGGAACTGGGTTTTGACCGCATCGCCTATGACCAGGCGTACGCACTGCTATTGATCCACAACGGCCAGTTCGACGAGGCCATCATTCTGTATGAAAAGATCCTCGGCAAACTCGGACTCGACACCGGCTGGGTACGCCCCGTTGTGGAAGCCATCAGAGACCCGGCCCTGGTGCCCAGGGCGCTGGAAGCCGTGGCGCACGCGCAGGCACACGGCTCACTTCCCGACGCCATGGTGTTCTACGCCGCGGTACTCCTGAAGCAACCGGACCTGGCATTCGGCACGGCCGGGAACATGCTCGAGGACAGGTCACTGACGGTGGAATTCCTGTTCGCGCCGGAAGCCGGGGAACTGCGCCGTGATCCGCGCTTCCCTCATCTGCTGGCTGATATCGGACTCGACGCCTATTGGGATCAACACGGTTGGCCGAAGTTCTGCAAGCCGCAAGCCGGCGCCGTGGTTTGTAACTAACGCCTACGGGTACCCCAGGCTCAGGCCCGTCAGGGTCCTTTCCTCCACTGCAGCACCTACGCTGTGATCACCCGCCCGCCACAGGTGTGTAGCGGGCTGCCGAAAACCACGGTTGCTACGCCTCACGCTTCGTAGTCATCTGCCAACTCCACCTTCCGCGGAAAAACATCGTAATGCACTGTAGTTGTTGGTTTTATCTTATTCCGAAAAAAGTCTCCCGGGCTGTGGAGGAAATCATCAGAACACGATCACCGTTTCATCAGGATTAATGGCGTGCTTCGCGCTGGAATAGGTTGGCTGGTAGACACACAACCTAACACAATGGAGGAAGACCATGAAAACCATGAATCACGCCGTTCGAATGATTTGCTATTGGCTCGTACTCGTATCGGGCATCCTGGGAGCCGCCCCCCTTGCCTTCGCTCAAGGAACAGAGCAGGAGAACAACAATACCTGCCAGTCGGCTCAGGATTTCGGGCAAAATACACTGCCTTTCGTAGTGGATGGCAACCTCAATCCAACCGATGCAACGCCGGGCGCGCCGGGCGATGTCGATTTTTATCGGTTCTCGGCGCCGCCGGGCACGATCCTCAAGGTGGATCTGGAAGGTCAATCCACCGGCAAGGGAACCCTTGGTGATCCCTTTCTGGGATATTTTGACAGCCTCTGCAACTTGGTCGCGTTCGACGACGACTATCAGAGTTTGAACTCGCGACTCACGATCACGGTCCCCGCCGATGGCGTCCTCGTGTTGGCCGCGCAGTCGTGTTGCGATGCCGGCTTTTCGGGGGGCGGCGAGGGTACTTACCAGTTGACCCTCAGCCCGCTTGCGGCTATCGGTTCGATTCACGGTCAGGTCGTGGATGCGGAAAGCGGAATCCCGCTCCCGGGCGACTCTCCTTACTACACCACCGTGACGCTCCTCCAATGCTCAACGTCTTTTTGCGATCCTGTGGGTTACGTAGCGACTGCGAGCGACGGGACCTTCGCGTTCACCCAAGACTTCTCCGGACAACCTCTGGAGGCGGGCAGCTATTTGATATACGCCTACACTCAAGGTTATCAGCAGTACCAGTCCGATCGATTTGACGTGAGCGAGGGGCAGGACCATGACCTTGGGACGATACCGCTCACGGCGTATCCTAGCATCGGTTCGATCAGCGGCCGGGTCGTCGACGCCCTTTCGGGCGTACCGCTTTCCGGGCAAGACTTCCCCTACGGTTACGTCTACCTCTATCAATGCGCAACCGTTGATTTGTGCTACACAATCAAGTCCACAAACGTCGATGGCGCAGGGCGCTTCCTCTTCGTCAGCGACTATCCGGGGCAGTTGCCGCCAGGAAACTATGAGGTCCGTGCCTACGCTCAGGATTATCAAGAAGGCCGCAAGGCAGCCCTCGAC
>JAHKKL010000351.1 GCA_020027635.1 Gammaproteobacteria bacterium | reverse complement strand
GACACCAGGGCATGCATCGGCGGGGTATGTATTGGACGTACTTTACTCATTTTAAATCTTGTAGTTACGCTAGTTTTGCAACGGGATTGTTACCTGACGGAACCGGGCAACCCCCGTGCGTCATGCTTCAATTATAGGGATCGGCAAATCCCAGCCCGGCCAGCAAGCGCGCCTCGAGCGCCTCCATGCGGCGGGCATCCTCGTCATGGTGATGATCGTAACCCTGCAGATGCAGCACGCCGTGCATCACCAGGTGCGCCCAGTGCGCTTCCGGGGACTTTCCCTGCCGTATCGCCTCCTCCGCCACCACCGGCGCGCACACCACGACATCCCCGAGCAAGCCGGAGGAGACGCCCGGCAGGGGTTCATAGGGGAACGACAGGACATTGGTCACGCCCGACTTGCCGCGATAGCGCTGGTTGAGCGCGGTCATCTCCGCCTCGTCCACGATGCGCACCACCAGTTCCACGGCGTCCGTCCCGTCCTGCAGGGCGTGGGATACCCAGCGCCGGATGGCATCGGCCGACGGCAGGGTATCGCCGGCGACGGCATACTGGACTTCGATCGCCGGCTCCTCGCCGTCTGCGGCTGTCTCAGGATTTTCCGGTGTTTGTCCTGTCATAGGCCTCGTACGCCGATATGATCCGTTGCACCAGCGGATGCCGCACCACGTCATGCGCCGCAAAAAAGGTGAAGCTGATACCGCCCTGCTGCCGCAGCACATCGATGACCTGGCGCAGGCCGGACTGAGTTTGTTTGGGCAGATCGACCTGGGTGATATCGCCCGTCACCACGGCCGTCGAACCGAAACCGATGCGC
Source organism: Gammaproteobacteria bacterium (assembly GCA_020027635.1). GTDB lineage: Bacteria > Pseudomonadota > Gammaproteobacteria > UBA9214 > UBA9214 > CAVQCA01. The sequence goes on along the minus strand of JAHKKL010000351.1, from coordinate 2,299 downwards.
GTCAGGAACATCTTCATCTGCTCCACCGTGGTGTTCTGCGCCTCGTCGAGAATGATGAACGAGTCGTTCAGGCTGCGCCCGCGCATGAAGGCGAGCGGCGCCACCTCGATGACGTTGCGCTCGATCAGCTTGGCCACACGGTCGAGGCCGAACATTTCATAGAGCGCGTCATAGAGCGGGCGCAGATAGGGATCCACCTTCTGCACCATGTCGCCGGGCAGGAATCCCAGCCGCTCGCCCGCTTCCACGGCCGGGCGCACCAGCACCAGCCGGCTGACCTTTTCCTGTTCCAGCGCCTGCACGGCGCAGGCCACCGCCAGATAGGTCTTGCCGGTGCCCGCGGGCCCGATGCCGAAGTTCAGATCGTGCCTGAGAATATTCTGCAGGTAATGGCGCTGATTCACCCCGCGCGGGGTGATGGAAGAATGCGGGGTGCGGATCACGATGCCGCGATCATCTCTCGCCTCATCGGGATTTTCCGCGCCGGCCTCCGTCCCCTGCAGGTAGAGGTGAATCTTCTCGGGCGTGAGCGCGCCCTTCCCGGTTTCTCCGTACAGGCCTTCGATGATCCTGCCCGCGCGCCGCACCGAACTGGCGTCGCCGATGATGCGGAACTGGTGACCGCGGTTGTTGATCTCCACGCCGAGCCGCTGTTCGAGCTGGTGCAGATGCTGGTCGAACTGCCCGCACAACTCGGCCAGACGGTCATTGTCCGCAGGCTCTATCGCCATGTCGATGGAGTGTATGGAGGAATCCAAAACCGTCTCAGGCACCGGCGGCGGCGATCACACCGGCCCGCTCCGCCACGCCTTCCGTCGCGACCACTTCACCGCGCAGTGAATTCGGCAGGGCCTCGGTGATGCGCAGCTCGACGAAGCGCCCGATCAGCACAGGATCGCCATCGAAGTTGACGACGCGGTTATTCTCCGTGCGGCCGCACAACTGGTCGGTGCGTTTGCGCGAGATCTGTTCCACGAGGACACGTTCAACGCGGCCGACCATGTTCCGGCTGATCCCGGTTGCCATCTCGCCGATGCGTGCCTGCAGGTGCGCCAGCCGCTCCCTCTTGACCGCCATCGGCACGTCATCCGGCAAGTCGGCGGCCGGCGTGCCGGGGCGGCGGCTGTAGATGAAGCTGAAGGAATGATCGAAACCGACCGCCTCGATCAGCGCCATGGTTTGTTCGAAATCCGCCTCGGTCTCGCCGGGAAACCCCACGATGAAATCCGACGACAGGCTGATGCCGGGACGCGCCTCCCGCAGGCGGCGGATGATGGACCGGTATTCCAGCGCGGTGTGATTGCGCTTCATCAGAGAGAGCACGCGGTCCGAGCCGCTCTGCACCGGAAGATGCAGGTGCGCGACCAGTTCCGGCACCTCGGCATGGGCCTGGATCAGGCTGTCGCTCATCTGCAGCGGGTGCGAGGTCGTGTAGCGGATGCGGTCGATGCCGTCGATGGCCGCGAGACAGGTGATCAGCAGCGCCAGGTCGGCGCTATCGCCGTCATGCATCGCCCCGCGGTAGGCGTTGACGTTCTGTCCCAGCAGGGTGATCTCGCGCACCCCCTGTCCGGCGAGCGCCACGCACTCGGCGATGACATCGTCGAAGGGTCGGCTGACCTCCTCGCCGCGCGTGTAGGGCACGACGCAGAAACTGCAGTACTTGCTGCAGCCCTCCATGACGGAAACGAAGGCCGTCGGGCCCGCGGCACGCGGCGCCGGCAGGCAGTCGAACTTCTCGATCTCGGGAAAGCTCACATCGATGACCGGCCGGCGCGTGCGCCGTGCCTCATCCAGCATCCGCGGCAGGCGGTGCAGCGTCTGCGGCCCGAACACCAGGTCGACGTAGGGCGCGCGGTCGCGGATGGCCTCGCCTTCCTGGCTGGCCACACACCCCCCCACGCCGATCACCAGGGAAGGGTTGCGATCCTTGAGTTCCTTCCAGCGACCGAGCTCCGAGAAGACCTTTTCCTGGGCCTTCTCGCGTATGGAGCAGGTATTGAGCAGCAGAACATCCGCCAGGGCGGGATCCTGCACGACCTCAAGCCGGTGCGAAACCGCGAGCACGTCCGCCATCCGGGAGGAATCGTGCTCGTTCATCTGGCAACCGTGGGTCTTGATATAGAGTTTGCGTGTCATTCGACTTCAGAAATGTTTCGGAACTGCCTCAATATACGTTGTTTACCGGCCAGTTTCCACGCGAGATATTTCCGCCGGCGTAACCGGATTGGCTACAGAAACACTTGGAATGTATTTGTCATTGCGAGCATAGCGCGGCAATCTCATGGATTGGAATCCG
>JAHKKL010000350.1 GCA_020027635.1 Gammaproteobacteria bacterium | reverse complement strand
GGCGGTCTTGCGGAACAGTTCGTGTTCGAAGATGCCCTTGATGCACAGCTTGCCGCGGTTGACGTCGGCGTCGGCGACGCCGCGCGAGGCGACCGGTTCGCCCGTGGCGTCGAGTCCCACCTCGATGGAACAGCCGGTGGAGCAGTAGCCGCAGGTGGCGTAGCGCCATTCGGCCACGCCCTTGTCGGCGATCTTGATCGGGTTTTTCTTTCTGCGGCCGAACAGCATTTTAATTCAACATGCGGCAGCGTAGCCCGGATGCAGGCCGCAGGCCGGAATCCGGGAAACCCTGACGGGATTCTTCCGGATTACGCACGGCAATTGCTCCCTGCATCGCCTAAAGCGCCTACTTTTGGTGCTCTACCTCCTGCAGTCGCCACGGGCATCCTGCCCTCACGCGACACTTGAACATCCGTGTACATCGTCCCTGCAGTCGTGCGCTTCATCCGGGCTACATTCATCATCACGCGGCGGCCTCGGCGGCGCGCAGCGCGAGGTATACCCGCCCGTCTTCGATCTTGACCGCGTAGATATTGGTGCAACCCTCGTCCGGGCCCAGCGCCTTGCCGCTCGCGAGATCGATCTTCCAGTTGTGCAGCGGGCAGGTGACGGTGGTGCCGTGCACGATGCCCTGCGACAGCGGGCCCTCCTTGTGCGGGCAGCGGTCGCGCAGCGCGAACACCTCGTCGGTCGCGGTGCGGAACAGGGCGATGTCCATGGTGTCGGTGCGCAGCACGCGCGCGCCGAGACGCGGGATGTCTTCCAGTTTGGCGATTTCAGTCCAGTTGCTCATGAGGGTTGCTCGTTTGCAGATTGAAACGTCGTATTCATCATCATTGCTATCCCGTTAACCCTCTCACCCTCCGGAGAGTGTCGAAAAAGGTGTTCGTAATCCCGTAGGGTGCGCCGTGCGCACCATGAATCAACCGCTTGCCTGTACTCTCCGGTGCGCACGGCGCACCCTACCTTGTTTTACGATCCTCCGGAGGGAGAAGGAATTCTCATTTGCGCTCAGCCGGTGATGCGCAGCGGCGTGTACTCGTGGCGTTCGGCGCCCTCGGAGCGTTCCTTCCAGGGGTCGATCTGGGCGAAGCGCTGCGAATACTCGAAGCGCGCGGCGAGTTCCTTGCGTCCTTGCTCATCATCGAGCAGGCGCTGCTTGATGTAGCTGAGGCTCACCCGTTCCACCCACGGGGCGGTGCGTTCCAGGTAATGGGCCTCCTCGCGGTAGAGCTGGATGAAGGCGGCGCAGTACTCCATCACCTGCGCCTCGGTGTCGACCTTGACGAGCAGGTCGGTGACGCGCACCTTGATGCCGCCATTGCCGCCGACGTGCAGTTCGTAGCCGGAGTCCACGCACACCACGGCGAAGTCCTTGATGGTCGCCTCGGCGCAGTTGCGCGGGCAGCCGGAGACCGCCATCTTGAACTTGTGCGGCATCCACGAACCCCAGGTCATCATCTCCAGCGCGACACCGAGCCCGGTCGAGTCCTGCGTGCCGAAGCGGCACCAGTTCTTGCCGGCGCAGGTTTTCACCGTGCGCAGCGCCTTGCCGTAGGCGTGTCCCGACACCAGCCCGGCCTGGGAGAGATCGGCCCACATCCGCGGCAGGTCCTCCTTCTTCACGCCGAACATGTCGATGCGCTGGCCGCCGGTGACCTTGACCTCGGGCACCTCGTATCTGTCGCAGACATCGGCGATGGCGCGCAGCTCGTCCGGCTTGCACAGACCGCCGAAGAAGCGCGGCACCACCGAGTAGCTGCCGTCCTTCTGGATGTTGCCGTGGGCGCGTTCGTTGATGAAGCGCGACTGGGCGTCGTCGCGGTACTCGCCCGGCCAGCGGGCGAGCAGGTAGTAGTTGAGCGCCGGGCGGCAGGCATGGCAGCCGTCGGAGGTCTTCCATTCGAGGAACTCGCGCACCGCGTCCATGTCCTTCAGGGCATGGGTCTTGATCGCGGCGATCACCTCGTCGTGGCTGTACTCGGTGCACTTGCACAGCGGTTGCTTGCTGGGCGCGGCGTCGTAGCCTTCGCCGACAGTGCCGGAGAGCAACGCCTCCACCAGGCCGGTGCAGGAGCCGCATGAGCTGGATGCTTTGGTGTGGGCGCGCACATCCTCCAGCGTGAACAGGCCGAGCCGGGTGATGGACTTGACGATGTCGCCCTTGCACACGCCGTTGCAGCCGCAGATCTCGGCGGAATCGGGCAGGGCCATGACGCGAGTCTCGACGCCGTGGCCGGCGTCACCCAGATCGTGCTGGCCGAACAGGATGCTCTTGCGGAAGTCGGCGATGCTGGTGCCTTCGCGCATCAGCTGGAAGTACCAGCTGCCGTCGATGGTGTCGCCGTAGAGCACGGCGCCCCGGATGCGGTTGTCGCGCACCACCAGCTTCTTGTAGGTGCCCGCGGCCGAGTCCTGCATGATCAGGACCTCGTCACCGGCGGTTTCGTTGAATTCGCCGGCGGAAAACAGGTCGATGCCGGTGACCTTGAGTTTGGTGGAGGTCACCGAGCCCTCGTAGCGGGCGTAGCCCAGGCTGGCGAGATGATTGGCGGCCACCTTGCCCTGGTCGAACAGCGGCGCGACCAGGCCGTAGGCGATGCCGCGATGCTGGGCGCATTCGCCGACGGCGTAGATGCTCGGGTCGTAGGTTTGCAGGGTGTCGTTCACCACGATGCCGCGCTCGCAGTAGAGACCGGCATCCCGGGCCAGGTCGGTGTTCGGCACGATGCCCACCCCCATGACGACCAGATCGGCCGCGACTTCGCTGCCGTCCTTGAAGCGCACGCCGCGGACCCGGCCGTTGCCGAGGATCTCCGCGGTTTGCGCCTCCATGAGAAATGTCAGGCCGCGCGCTTCCAGCGAGCGCTTGAGCAGCGCGGCGGCGGGCTTGTCGAGCTGGCGTTCCATGAGGCGGTCGAGCAGGTGGACGACCGTCACTTCCATGCCCTGTTTCATCAACCCGTTGGCGGCCTCGAGTCCCAGCAGGCCGCCGCCGATGACGACCGCCTTCGTGTATTGCCGGCTCGCCTGGAGCATGGTGTCGACGTCGTGGATGTCGCGGAAGGCGATGACGCCGTCGAGGTCCTTGCCCGGCACGGGGATCATGAAGGGATGGGA
>JAHKKL010000056.1 GCA_020027635.1 Gammaproteobacteria bacterium | reverse complement strand
CAACCGGACATCGACCGTCTTGAGGTTATGCGCGCTGGCGCCGCGGATTTCCAGAAAGGTATCAATGGGGTCAGACTCGATTGATTTCCTTCTTCCCGGTTTCCCAGCAGCAAAGCGATCAATCGAGTCTGACCCCATTGAAGCCCCGCTCACGGTCTGCTCGCCGCGCAGGTAGCACGCCGTGAGTGAATTTCTTGCGCGCAACAACTGTTTCGGGGTGCCGAAAAACACTTTTTCGCCGCCGCGCGCGCCCGGTCCCGGTCCCAGGTCGAGGATACGATCGGCGGCCAGCATGATCTGCGGGTCGTGCTCGACCACCAGCAGGGTGTTGCCGGCATCACGCAGGCGGTGCAACACGCCGATCACGCGCTGCATGTCGCGCGGGTGCAGGCCGATGCTCGGCTCGTCCAGCACGAACAGGGTGTTGACCAGGGAGGTGCCGAGCGCGGTGGTCAGATTGATCCGTTGTACCTCGCCGCCGCTCAGGGTGCGCGACTGGCGGTCGAGGGTGAGATAGCCGAGGCCGACCTCGACCAGATAGTGCAGGCGCGCGCGGATCTCCCCCAGCAACAGATCGGTGGCTTCATCGAGCAGCCCGGGCAGATCGAGACCGTCGAAAAACCGCACGGCGAGCTCCAGCGGCAGGCGCATGACATCGTGGATGGTGAGGCCCGGCAGACCACGCCAGGTCTTCTCCGCCAGCATGACCCCGACCGGCTTGAAACGCTCCTCCGGTCTCATGACCGCCGCGGCATTCTCACGGCTGCCCAGCCGCGAAAGCAGCGCCTCAGGCTTGAGGCGTGCCCCCGCACAGACGGGGCATTCGTTGTAGGCGCGGTAACGGGAGAGCAGCACGCGGATGTGCATCTTGTAGCTCTTGGTCTCGAGCCAGTCGAAGAAGCGCCGCGCGCCGTACCAGACACCGTCTTCCCACTCGCCCTCGCCGTCCAGCACCCAGCGCTGCTGTTCCCGGGTGAGATCCTTCCACGGCACATCGACCGGGATGCCGCGTTTTCTGGCGAAACGCATCAAATCGCCCTGGCACTCCAGATAGGACGCGGTCTGCCAGGGTTTCACGGCACCGTCCGCCAGCGTCCTGGCGCCATCGGGGACCACCAGGCCGTAGTCGATCCCCAGCGTGCGGCCGAAACCGCGGCAGGTCGAGCAGGCGCCGATGGGCGAGTTGAAGGAAAAGTGATTCGGCGTCGGCTCCTGATAGTGGATGTCGCAATCGGCGCAGTGCAGTTCGCTGGAGAAACGCCGGGGCGCACCGGCGTTACCGGCCTCATCCAGGGCATGGACGCTTACCCGGCCGCGACCGTGATGGAGCGCCGCCTCCAGTGCCTCGACCAGGCGTGCGCGTTGCGCCGCGACGAGGCGCACCCGGTCCTGTATCACCTCCAGGCGCCGGCCGGCACGCGCATGCAGGCGCGTGTAACCCTGCTGCGCCAGCAGCTGCTCGACCTCGGCGGTGGTGAAGTTCTCCGGCACCTCGATGGCAAAGGTAACCAAAGCGCGCGGGCCGTCCCTGCCAGCGCGCGCCAGCAGCGCCGCGACGATGCTGTCCGGGCTGTCGCGGCGCACCGGCTGGCCGCAGCCGCGGCAATAGAGCTGGGTGGCGCGCGCGAACAGCAGCTTGAGGTGATCGTTGAGTTCGGTCATGGTGCCGACCGTCGAGCGCGAGGTGCGCACCGGGTTGGTCTGGTCGATGGCGATGGCCGGCGGGATACCCTCGATGCGGTCCACTCCCGGCTTGTCCATGCGGTCGAGGAACTGGCGCGCATAGGGCGAGAAGGTCTCGACGTAACGGCGCTGGCCTTCGGCATAGACGGTGTCGAAGGCAAGCGAGGACTTGCCGGAACCACTCACCCCCGTCACCACGATCAGTTCGTTGAGCGGCAGGTCGAGATCCAGATTCTTCAGGTTGTTCTGGCGCGCGCCGCGGATGCGCAGGGTTTCCTTCGGCATAGGGCTGATATCGGTTGGTGACGGGGTCCGGGATTCCGTAATGGCACCATGTTACCGGATCAGCGGTAGGCGGCAACCCGATACGGCTGGCGAGGGAACTGACGATGACGGCATCCGTGTTTCAAGACGGCCGGTGACAACACGCACCGATTAATGCTCTACTTTCGCCGCGACATGACATCATTATCCCGCAGCGCCGTCCCGCACCCCATCCGCCCCGGCCCATGACTTCTGTCAGTTCCCTTATCCCGCTGCTTGCACTGGCCGCCGTGCTGGTCCTCATCGCCGCGCGCAGGATCGGGCGCTTTTCCGTCAGGATCTGGCAGGCCATGGCCGGTGGCGCCCTGCTGGTGCTGCTCTCCGGCGCCATCACGCCCGCCGAGGCACTGCGCGCCATCGAGCCGGACGTGATGGTGTTTCTGTTCGGGATGTTCGTGCTGGGTGAGGCGCTGGTGGAAAGCGGCGCCCTGTACGCGGCGGCTTATGCCGTGCTCGACCGCATCCGCTCGACCGACGCGCTGGTGCTCGCCCTGCTCTACGGCAGCGGCATCGCCTCGGCGCTGCTCATGAACGACACCCTGGCGGTCATCGGCACGGCCCTGGCGCTGCAGCTCGCCCGCGAACACCGGATCGACGCGCGGCTGCTGTTGCTGACGCTGGCGTTCGGCATCACCATCGGCAGCGTGGCCAGCCCGATCGGCAACCCGCAGAATCTGCTGATCGCGGTCCGCGGACCGGTGGCTTCACCCTTCCAGACGTTTGCCGGGGCACTGGCCGTGCCTACCCTGCTCAACCTGCTGCTTACCTACGGTGTGCTGCGCTGGCGCTACCGGGCCGCCTTTCACCGTACTCCTCTTGTGCATCCCGTGGTAACGATCCGGGACGCCAGACTCGCCCGACTTGCCTGGACGGGAGTCGCGGCCGTGGTGGTCGCTATTGTCCTGCGGTCGGCTGCCGTCGTCCTCGAACCGGGTTTCGATGTGCCACTGAGTGCCGTGGCCCTGGCCGGCGCTCTGCCGGTCCTGCTGTTTAGTCCGCGACGCTGGCAGGTGGTGCGCTCCCTGGACTGGAGCACACTGGTATTTTTCGCCGCGATGTTCGTGCTGATGGCAAGCGTGTGGCAGACAGGAGTGTTCCAGCAGCTGGGCACCGGCTGGGCGCCGCAGCTTGCCGGGACGTCCGGCGTGCTCGGCGTGAGCGTGCTGCTCAGCCAGTTGATCTCGAATGTGCCGCTTGTGGCCCTCTATCTGCCGTATCTGCAGAGCCTGCAGGCGGATACGCCCGCGCTGCTCGCGCTGGCGGCGGGCAGCACCATCGCCGGCAACCTGCTGATCCTTGGGGCGGCGAGCAATGTCATTATCATCCAGCGCGCGGAGCGCCACGGCGAGACCCTGGGCTTTATGGAGTTCGCGCGGGCTGGCATTCCAGTGACCTGCATCAACCTGCTGGTGTACGCGCTTTACTTGCGATGGCTGAATTGAAACGGGGTAAAGGACACCGGAACAACTGGCGGTGTACCTTTACCCCGTGCGGAGGGCTGAGTGATCGGCGGTCAACGACTACTTTGCCAACCCGACAACCGACTGATTCCCGCGCGTCGGGACTGAACCGGAGATAAAGTACTGGCCGAGACTGCCATAGCTGGAGAAGGGTACGGTGGGATTTCCGATGCCTTTGACTTCCATCGTGTAGCGCCCAGCGGGAACTTTTACCTTCAGGGAAGCACTCATGTCGTCGCGTGAGCTGGCTTCGGCAATTTTCTTGCCCTTGGCATCATAAAGCGTTGCTTGTATGTCCAGATCGGCGCCGTCGCGAGACTTCGGGTGCGCGGCATCCCAGGCCGGCGCAATCCTGATGTCCACCGTGCCGGCGTTGGCATTAAAGACGAAAACGTCGATGTCGTCCTGGTCCTCGATTACGCCCCTGTTTTTGGGATTCCGGTGCTCCTCGACGGCGTAGGGGCTGCCGGGATTGATCTGGCCGCGTGCATCGATGGCTAGCGGTGTCCCGGTCGCGAAGCGCGTATCCTCATGATCATCCCCGCGCCGGCCCAGCGAGCCGGTGAGTATGCCGATGTCATCCTGGGTATTGGTCGCACCCCGGTAATCGCCCCGGCTCCATTGGGTAACATGACCGGGGTGGTCGAGACCCATGATCGGCGACCATGAAACATTGCTTCCGCCGCCTTTCCCTGGATTTCCTGAACCCGTTGTTCCATCATGCGTCAGACCCACCGTGTGTCCCATCTCGTGGGAAGCGGCATCGGCCACTGCGGAGGGTGAGTTCAGATTGTTGTAGTAGACGAAGACCGGCGAATAATAGGCGGTCTGGCCGTAGCCGAACGTGTTGAGATAGGCCACACCCCCTGCCCCCGGCTCCGGCAGCGGCTTCGCGTTGGCGTCGGCACTGCTGGTAACGAGGATCCAGCCGATGGTCGGTCCGCGCTTGCCGGGATCTTCGGTGGTCACATCGACGTCGAATGGCACGTAGTCCTCGGCAACCTGCTGCCAGATTTCCGCCATGTTGCTGATTTCGGCGTTACTGAAGGAATCCTTCTTCCCGTCGGTGTCGTAAGCTGACGCGTTCCATGCCGGTACCCCGCGGTAAGCGTTCCACGCCGTCTGGCTGATGACGCCGCCATCAAAGTCTATGAAGATGGTGTGCGCGGCACCGGGGCGGCTGTGGAGCTTGAAGATCGTCTTCGGGGTCATCGTTGCCGAAGGTGTGTTATCGGATTCCGTCGTCCGGGACCCGGATGCCTTGTCGCCGGCGAAGGTATCGGCATAGTAGATGCCACCCTGCGGATCGACCTTCAGGTACGGCAGATCCTGTTCACTGAACTCGATGGCTTGCAACCAACTGAGGGCGCGAGCACGTGACTGGGCCGGCAAAGATTCTATGGACTTGCGCAAATCCCCCGCTGGCAGGCTTTCGAGGGTAGCCGGTGCGCCCCGTCCGAAATACCTGACCCCGGCATCGGCGGATGGTGAATAGGCGACGACCGATACCGCGAGTAACCCCGACAGCAAGGCACTCGCCAAAAACAAGGATATTCCGCTTTTCATGATTTGCCCCTTTCTTGATGTTTCAGGTTCAAGCGACGGCGTAGTTCAGGTCGGCATGCGTGACCCGTGCATCCATCTGCACTTCCGTCTCCCGGTGTTGGATTCCCGGCCGGCATCTATTTCACGGGGTACGAACATGGTGTGCCCGCGTGCCTGCGAATGTCATTCGATACCATTCGCCGCTCATGCGTCCGGCCGATCCACAAGCGCATCGGCATCGAAGGCTGGTTTAGAAAACCTGATTGTCCCGAACTGTGACCACTGTCACCCTTCCTCATGACAATTAATTGACCCGGTTGATCGCAAAGCGTTCCCTATTAACACTGTTCTTGCTTCCGGATGGCCGCCAATAGACCCTTACGTTCAGCGGATGCCCCCATCCGGCAGACCGATGAATTCGACCGTCGTACACTCGCTGAAGATGCGTTTATCACAGTGGCGGCAACGCTCCCGGTCCAGTCTTTCAAAGATCGCCGCGATGGCCTCGCCCTTGGACTGAAAGACATTTTCGGCGCCGAACTCCTCCAGGTAGCCACCCTTGCGCAGTGACTCGCACAGGCCTTCCTTCGCCTTGGTCAGGTACAGACCACCGCCGTGATTGCGCCGGCGCCGCGCCTCCTGGATCAGCAGTTCCGCGCCCGCGACGTCGATGAAGTTGATGCCACTGGCCACGATCAGCAGATGCCTGCGTTCGGGGTCGCGCTGTTCGAACATGTGGAAGGTCCCGGCGACATGATTGACCGCCCCGAAGAACAGCGAACCGTCGATACGGATGATGCGCAGCTGCGGGCATTCCTTGAGACCCGTCGTCTTCACGGCCATGCGCCGCAGACCGTCGGCCGGATCGGGCGCCACGGAATAGATGCGCGGTTTCGAGGTGCGGTTCAGATACAGCACCAGCGACAGGATAACGCCGATATAGATGGCAAACTCCAGCTCCATGAACAGCGTCGCCAGGAAGGTGGTAATCAGCACGGCCGCATCCGACTGGCTTGCCCGCAGGGTCTGTCTGATGTGGTGGAAATCGATCAGGTTGTAGGCCACCAGCAGGATGATGCCCGCCATGGACGGCATCGGCAGATAACGGGTGAGTGGCGCCACCAACAGCAGCACGACCGCCAGCATCAGCGCCGCGAAGATGGCCGCCATGGGCGTGCGGGCGCCCGACTGGTAGTTGATGCCGGAACGGGTAAAGGAACCGGATCCGGCATAACTGGAGAAGAAGCTGCCCACCAGGTTGGAGAGGCCCTGTCCGATGAACTCCTGGTCACCGTTGATGCGCTGCTCAGACCGCGTCGCGATCGCGCGCGCGATGGACACCGCCTCGATCAGGCCGAGCAGTGCCACCGCCAGGGCACCCGGACTCAGCGTGCGTATCGTCACCAGGGAGAAATCCGGCAGTGACAGCGGCGGCAACCTGGCCGGCAGGGATCCGACCAGGCTGACCCCGTGCTGCTCGCCCCCGGTGAACAGGCAGATCAGACTGCCGATGACCATGGCAAACAGCATGCCGGGCCAGCGCGGTAGGTAACGCCTGAACAGGATGGCCGCCAGCAGCGTGACACTGGACGTTACGGCAGCATAGACGTTGAGATTCGGCAACTGACCGTAGAGGTCGATCCAGGTGTGCAGGAAGGACTCACCGGGCGGCAGCTTCACCCCGATGTAATGCCTGAGCTGGCTGGTAGCGATCAGGATGGCGGCCCCCGCGGTAAAACCGATCACCACGCTGTGGGAGATGAAATTGACCAGCTGACCCATCCGCGCCAGACCGAGTGCCAGCTGAAAGGCGCCCGCGAGAAAGGTTAGCGTCAGCACCATGCTGATAAAATCAGCGCTGCCGGGGTCCGCGAAAGGCTTCACCGTTGCCAGTACCACGATGGAAATCGCGGTCGTGGGTCCCGAAATCAAGTGATGGGAAGAACCGAACAAGCCCGCCACGATCGGCGTCACGATGGCGGTATACAGACCGTATTGCGGCGGCAGGCCGGCGATCAGGGCAAAGGCAACGCCCTGGGGCAGCACGATCACCGCACCGGTAAGACCCGCAAAGAAATCGGCCCGCAGCGTCTCCCGGCCAAGCAGCGGCCACCAGCCCAGAAACGGGAATATCCGGTTCCATCTCAGGTTGGAAATCTTGAAGGTATTCATACCTAACTCCGATTCGTACCGGCAGGCAGAACAAGACACCGCATCATATACACTTATCCATAACTGCGTTAACAAACGCCCGATGCCGGGCTAGACATGCAGCGGCGGCTGTTTGCTGTGCAGGAACCAGCGGTCAAGCACCACATGGCGGGTGAACCAGGCATTGCCAAGCAGCTTGCCGCCAAGGCGACTGCGCATGCCTTGTGCAAAGGCGCCGGGTCGGGATGGCCGCGTCGCGCCGAAGCGTTCTGCGAGGTGCTGGCAATAGGGCGCGAGTCTTGCGGCGCTGAATTCGCCGTTCGCGGCGATGACCGCGGCGGCGGCGAGCAGACCGGACTCGACCGCCGGGCGTATGCCTTCACCGCTCTGCGGGCAGGCAAGTCCCGCGGCATCGCCAACCAGCAGCACGCCGTCGTCGAGCCGCTTGCGATCGCCGTGACCCTGAAGCAGGTAGGCGTGACCCTTGAAGCGTGCGGGGATGTCATCCGGTATCCGCTGTTGCCGTCTGAGGAAGGCCAGAAAATCCTCGACCCGTTCAGCCAGCTTGTGATTGTCTTCACGACCCAGGCCGATGTTGAGATAGTCTCCCTTGCGAAACACCCAGCCGTAACCCTTTAGGTCGCGGCAGAAGTACAACTCGGGTCGTTCCGCCTCGGCGCGGCAGGCACGCCGTTGCGACGCGGTCATTTCGAACTCGACCTCCTGGGCGGCCACCACGCGTTCGGTGCTGCCGAAACTCGCTCCGAGGTAACGCGCCACCGGACAGAAGTGTCCGCCTGCGCCGATCAGCAGCGATGTTTCGATGCGCCGGTTGACACGCCATCCGCCGGCAACGCGCTCGATGCTTTGCAGCGGTTCACCGGGCTCCACACGGGCCTGGCTGTGCTGCAGCAGATAGTGGTCGAATTCGCAGCGGCGGATACCGTAGCTCACCGTGCGGCCGTAGCCGGTCTCGACCGGGGGACCGTCGATCAGGCCGGTGCGAAATCCCGAAATCGGCTGCAGCACGCGCTCGCGCTGGTAGTCTTCGAGGTCGAGCCGCAGCGCGTCCGTCACCGGCGGCGTCACCCAGCCCGCGCACACCTTGTCGCGCGGAAACACCTGCTTGTCGAGCACCAGCACGTCCAGGCCGGCCTGTACGAGTTTCCACGCACAGCTGGATCCGGCCGGGCCGCCGCCCACCACCAGAACATCGCAGCGTTCCGGATTCATTCCTCGTCCCGGTAGAGATCCCGGCGCGTCCAGGGTATGTCGTTGTTGCCGCTGCGGGTAAAGATCACCTGGAAAAGCTGCAGCGTGCCGCTGCGAAAGGCCGCGATGGAACTGGCCAGGTACATGCGCCAGACGCGCACGAAAGACTCGTCGAACATTTCC
>JAHKKL010000349.1 GCA_020027635.1 Gammaproteobacteria bacterium | reverse complement strand
AATGACTACCCAGCCCGATATGCCCCGGCTGTGGCGACTCCGTGTATGACTCGCAAGTTACTAAAAAATACGATGATTGTTGGCTCGATGACGCTGGTGTCCCGGGTGCTGGGTCTGGTGCGGGACATGGTGATGGCCTGGTTCGGTGCCACGGCCGGCATGGATGCCTTTTTCGTCGCCTTCAAGATTCCGAATTTCCTGCGCCGCCTGTTTGCCGAAGGGGCCTTCTCGCAGGCCTTCGTGCCGATCATCTCCGAGTACAAGGAACGACGTTCCCATGCCGAGGTGCGGGACCTGGTCAACCGGGTGGCCGGTACCTTCGGCGGGGTACTGATCCTGATTACCGTGGTGGGCGTGCTGGCCAGCCCGCTGGTGATCACGGTGTTCGCCCCGGGATTCCTGTATACGGACAGCGCCAGATTCGACCTGGCATCGCAGATGCTGCGTATCACCTTTCCCTATATCCTGTTTGTTTCATTGGTAGCCTTCGCGGCCGGCATTCTCAATACCTATGGCCGCTTTGCCACGCCGTCGCTCGCGCCGGTGTGGTTGAACGTCGTCATGATCGGCGCCGCGTTGTTCGTCGCCCCCCATCTGGAGCGGCCGGTGCTGGCGCTGGCGGGCGGGGTGTTCGTTGCCGGCGTGGTGCAGGTGCTGTATATGCTGCCGTCGCTGCGGCGCATCGGGTTGTTGCCGCGGCCTCGCTGGGACATCCGGGACGAGGGCGTGCGGCGTATCATGAGGCTCATGCTGCCGGGTATATTCGGTTCCTCGGTCGCCCAGATCAACCTGCTGCTCGACACCCTGATCGCCTCCTTCCTGGTGACCGGCAGCGTGACGTGGCTGTACTACTCCGACCGCCTGGTGGAATTTCCTCTCGGCGTTTTCGCCATCGCCCTGTCGACGGTCATACTCCCGAGCCTCTCGCGCAGTCATGCCAACGCTTCTGAAGAGGAGTTTTCCGCCACGGTTGACTGGGGCCTGCGTCTGGTGCTGCTGGTCGGGATACCTTCGATGATCGGCCTGATCATACTGGCGCGGCCCGTGCTGGCCACGCTGTTCCTTTATCATGACTTCACGATATGGGATGTACGCATGGCGAGTCTGAGTCTGATGACGATGTCATTCGGATTGCCGGCCTTCATGCTGATCAAGGTGCTGGCCCCGGCATTCTACTCACGCAAGGATCCGCGGACGCCGGTGCGCATCGCGGTGATCTCGCTGGTGACCAACCTCTTGTTCAATCTGGTCATCGTCATTCCGATGGTGCGCCTGGGGGTGCCCGGCCCGCATGCCGGACTGGCGTTCGCGACTTCCATTGCCGCCTATGTCAATGCCGGGCTGCTGTTCCAGGTTCTGTACCGTAAACGGATTTTTCAGCCGCGCGCCGGATGGCGGAAATATCTCCTCCAGCTAGGTTCGGCCGCCGCCGTTATGACCGGTGTGTTGTGGTGGGGAGCTCCGGCCTTGCCGGAATGGGCCGCCTGGCCTGCCGGCCATCGTGGCCTGGTCCTTCTGGCCTGGGTATGCGCGGGACTGGCGGTCTATTTCCTCACCCTGCGCGCCGGCGGCCTGCAGATCTCGACGCTGTGGACTACCAAGCATGCGGCCGAGGAGGGCGCATGAGACAGTACGCGGCGGCTTTATACCAGGAGGTTTCTCGGACAGTCCGGCAGATCCGCCATGGAACTGGTGCGCGGCATATATAACCTGCGCCCCTGTCACCGGGGCTGTGCCGCTACCATCGGTAATTTCGATGGCGTGCATCTCGGACACCAGGCGGTGCTCGGACAATTGTCGGAACGCGCCGTCGCCCTGCACCTGCCGGTAACGGTCATCACGTTCGAGCCGCATCCGCGTGAGTTTTTCACCCCGGAACGGGTGCCCCCGCGCCTTACACGTTTGAGGGAAAAGGTGGAGGCGCTGCGCCGGTTCGGTGTGGAACGGGTGCTTTGCCTGCGCTTCGACGACGACCTGGCCAGCCTGTCGCCGGAGGAGTTTATCCGTATCGTCCTACTGGATGGGCTGGCGGTGAAATATCTCGTGGTCGGGGATGATTTTTCCTTCGGCAGGGACCGGGCCGGGAATTTCGCGCTGCTCGAGCGTGCCGGGGCCGCCCATGGATTCCCGGTCGTGAACATGCATAGCTTCAATATCGACGGAGTGCGCGTCAGCAGCACGCGCGTACGCGAGGCGCTGGAGGCCGGTGACCTGGTGACGGCCGAATCCCTGCTGGGCCGGCCCTACCGCATGAGCGGACGGGTGGCGCACGGCGACAAACGCGGCCGGACCATCGGTTTCCCGACGGCCAACATCTTTCTGCACCGCACGGCCACGCCCGTGCAGGGCGTGTTCGCAGTGGAACTGTTCGGGGTGGAGGGTGAACCCGTGCGGGGCGTGGCCAATGTCGGTAACCGTCCGACCGTGGACGGCACGCGCAGCCTGCTGGAGGTTCACCTGTTCGATTTCCACAGGGACATCTACGGCCGCCACGTGCAGGTCGAGTTCCTGCACAAGCTCAGGCCCGAACGGCGTTTCGAGAGTGTCGACGCCCTGAAACGCCAGATCGAGGATGATGTCGCCCGGGCGCGCGCGTGGTTTGAAGGATGAGATGAATTAATTTTGAGAGACGGGTGGACTTACCGATAGACTATGGCTCCAGATCACAACGGCTGACCTGTCTGAACCTGACAGTTGCATAAAAAACTGAACGATCGACTCTGGGCCCGGCAAAACAAAGGAACTCCGTTGATGGCTATGCCGTTTGGAGATTGCACAATGGGTGTAGGGTGCGCCGTGCGCACCGTTGGCTGGTGCGTCGGCCGATGTGCCCCGCGCACCCTACCTGGCGGATTTTCTGCAACGCTGGGGGATGCTGGTTATCGTCTCGATCTCGTCATAGATCACAGGGTGGTTGTTGAGTTGAAAGCGGTCCGGCAACTGGAAAAGATCCACGAAGCACAACTGCTGACCTATCTGAAGTTAACGGGCTTGAAACTCGGTCTATTGTTGACCTTTAATGTTGTGCTTTTGAAAGATGGTATTAAGGAAGCTCTGATCAAGTCTCCCGTTCGCCCTGAGCTTGTCGAAGGGTGAACGGGAAATGCCATAAATGTCAGGCGATTTGTCCGTTCATGGTTC
>JAHKKL010000055.1 GCA_020027635.1 Gammaproteobacteria bacterium | reverse complement strand
CCACGGCGGCGGCGCCTTCTCCGGCAAGGACCCGAGCAAGGTGGACCGTTCGGCCGCCTATGCCGCCCGCTATGTCGCGAAGAATATCGTGGCCGCCGGTCTGGCGGAACGCTGTGAACTCCAGGTCTCCTATGCCATCGGCGTGGCGGAACCCACCTCGATCAGCATCAACACCTTCGGTACCGGACAAATCGACGAGGGGCGGATGGTGCAACTGGTACGGGAGTACTTCGACCTGCGCCCCAGGGGGCTCATCAAGATGCTGGATCTGCTGAGGCCGATCTACAGGGCCACGGCGAGCTATGGCCATTTTGGCCGCGAGGACGAGGCTTTCAGCTGGGAGCGGACCGACCTGGCCGAAACCCTGCGTGATGCGGCCGGCCTGCGCAGCATGGAAAGCGTTGTCTGAGGATTCACGAGGCAGAACATGAGCACACAACCCGTCAAGAACATCAGCGCGGATTACAAGGTCGCCGACATAACCCTGGCCGCGTGGGGACGCAAGGAAATCGCCATCGCCGAGACCGAGATGCCTGGCCTGATCGCCCTGCGCGCGCGCTATGGCGCGGAGAAGCCGCTCAGGGGGGCGCGCATCGCCGGGAGCCTGCACATGACCATCCAGACGGCGGTGCTCATCGAGACGCTGGTTGAACTCGGTGCCGAGGTGCGCTGGGCTTCCTGCAACATATTCTCCACCCAGGACCATGCGGCGGCGGCCATCGCCGCAGGGGGCATACCGGTCTACGCCTGGAAGGGCGAATCGCTGACCGACTACTGGGACTATACCCACCGGATCATGGAATGGCACGACGGCGGCACGCCGAACATGATCCTCGACGATGGCGGCGACGCCACACTGCTGGTCATACTCGGCTCGAAGGCGGAACAGAACCCCTCGCTGCTGGACAAGCCGTCCAGCGAGGAAGAGGTGGCGCTGTTCGGCGCCATCCGGGCGCGGCTGGCCAAACAGCCGGGCTGGTACTCGAACATCCGCAGGAATATCCGCGGCGTCACCGAGGAAACCACCACCGGCGTGCACCGTCTCTACCAGATGCAGGATCGCGGCGAGCTGCCATTCCCGGCCATCAATGTCAACGACTCGGTCACGAAGAGCAAGTTCGACAACCTGTATGGCTGCCGCGAATCCCTGGTGGACGGCATCAAGCGCGCCACCGACGTCATGATCGCCGGCAAGATCGCCCTGATCATCGGCTACGGCGACGTCGGCAAGGGCTGCGCGCAGTCGCTGCGCGGGCTAGGCTGCACCGTCTGGGTAGCCGAGATCGACCCGATCTGCGCCCTGCAGGCGGCCATGGAAGGCTACCGGGTCATGACCATGGATGAAGCCGCCGACAAGGCCGATATCTTCGTCACCGCGACCGGCAACTTCCATGTCATCACCCACGACCACATGGCGGCCATGAAAAATCAGGCCATCCTCTGCAATATCGGTCACTTCGACAGCGAGATCGATGTGGCCAGCGTGAAGCGCTACCCGTGGGAGAACATCAAGCCGCAGGTCGACCACATCATCTTCCCGGACGGCAAGCGCATCATCCTGCTCGCCGAGGGCCGGCTGGTGAATCTCGGCTGCGCGACCGGCCATCCCAGCTTTGTCATGTCAAACAGTTTCACCAACCAGACCCTGGCGCAGATGGAACTGTTCAGTCACCGCGACCGGTATGAAAACCGGGTCTACACGCTGCCCAAGAAACTGGACGAGGAAGTGGCGCGACTGCACCTGAACAAGATCGGCGTGCATCTCACCCGCTTGACGCAGGCGCAGGCCGATTACATCGGCGTACCGGTGGACGGTCCGTACAAACCGGAGTATTACCGCTACTGACCGGGCACAGAGCGCCCCGCCGTCCCTGCACGGGATCGGAAAGGCACCTGTGCAGCAACCCGGCATCAACAGCCTCCCGCAAACCTTGCGGTCCAAGCCATGGAATCCCAGAAAAAATACCTGCCGGTCTTCAGCTTCGAGTTTTTCCCGCCAAAGACCCGGGACGGCGTCAACAAGCTGGAGGCCACCAGCAAGATCCTCGCCGGACTGAAGCCGCGTTTCTTCTCGGTAACCTTCGGCGCGGGCGGCTCCACCCGCGACCGGACTTACGAGACCGTCGTCGAGCTCAACGAGTCATCCGGTATCGATGCGGCACCGCACATCTCCTGCATCAGCTCCACCCATGACAACATTCGCGAGATGCTGCACGCCTACCGGGAAAAAGGCATACGGCATATCGTGGCACTGCGCGGCGACATGCCCTCGGGCATGGTTGAACCCGGCGATTTCCGCTATGCCAATGAACTGGTCAGCTTCATCCGCGAGGAAACCGGAGACCACTTTCACATCGAGGTAGCCGCCTATCCAGAATATCACCCCCAGGCAAGCAACCCCGACAGGGATCTGGACAATTTCAAACGTAAAATCGAGGCCGGCGCGGACAGCGCCATCACCCAGTATTTCTACAACCCCGATGCGTACTTTCACTTCATCGATCGCTGCGAACGGCTGGGCGTCGACATACCCATCGTGCCCGGAATCATGCCGATCACCAACTACCATCAACTGGCGCGATTCTCGGATGTCTGCGGGGCGGAAATCCCGCGCTGGATACGCAAACGCCTGGAAACCTTTGATGAAGACAGCGATTCGATCCGCGCCTTCGGCATGGACGTTGTCACCCGGCTGTGCGCAAGGCTGTTGGAACAGGGCGCCCCCGGGCTGCATTTCTACACCCTCAACCGCGCCGAGCCCTCGATGGCCATCTGGAAGAACCTAGGGCTGGGCGGCAGGTAGGCGGCGCACGAACCCTGCAGGGACGTATACACGGCGTGTTCTGACAAGCCCGTCCCGGGCCGTACCGCTGCAAAGTGGCTCTACCAACGAAGGCCTTAGTAAATCCGTCGTTGTCTTGTATATTGCCCGCCATGCCGAATATCGACCTCGTCCAGCGTGACCTCGCCGCGGTGTGGCATCCCTGCACCCAGATGAAAGACCATGAATGGCTGCCGCTCATACCGGTGCGCAGGGGCAAGGGCGTCTGGCTGGAGGACTTCGACGGCAACCGCTACCTCGATGCCATCAGTTCCTGGTGGGTCAACCTGTTCGGACACAGCCACCCGCACATCAATGCCGCGCTCAACGCGCAGCTGGAAACCCTGGAGCATGTCCTGCTCGCCGGCTTCACCCACGAAGCCGTCATTGAACTCTCGGAGCGCCTGATCGCCATCACGCCGCCCGGCCTGGAGCGCTGCTTTTACGCCGACAACGGCTCCTCCGCCATCGAGGTCGCGCTCAAGATGAGCTTCCATGCCTGGCTCAACCGGAACCGGCCCGGCAAAACCCGGTTCGTCACCCTGGCCAACAGCTACCACGGTGAGACCCTCGGCGCCCTGGCCGTCGGCAACGTCGAACTCTACCGGCAGACCTATGGGCCCCTGCTGATGCAAACCATCACGGTACCCTCGCCCGACTGCTATCACCGTGAACCCGGCGAATCCTGGCATGACTACAGCGTGCGCCGGTTCGAACCCATGGAGGGAACCCTGGCACAGCATTCCGATGAGATCTGCGCCGTCATCATCGAGCCGCTGGTGCAGTGCGCGGGCGGCATGCGCATGTATGACCCGGTATACCTCGCCCTGCTGCGGGATGCCTGCGACCACTATGGCGTTCACCTGATCGCCGATGAGATCGCCGTGGGTTTCGGCCGCACCGGCACCTTGTTCGCCTGCGAACAGGCCGGCATCACGCCCGACTTCCTGTGCCTGTCCAAGGGTCTCACTGGTGGTTATCTGCCGCTGTCCGTGGTGCTGACGCGCAGCGCCATCTACGACTGCTTCTACGACGACTACCGCCGGCTGAGGGCCTTCCTGCATTCCCACAGCTACACTGGCAATCCGCTCGGCTGCCGCGCCGCACTGGCCACGCTCGATCTGTTCGGGGATGGGGATGTCATCGAGAAGAACAAACTGCTCGCGGCCGCGATGCAGCGGGCCACTTCGTCCATCGGCGAGCATCCGCATGTCGGCGAGGTCCGGCAGACCGGCATGATCCTGGCGATCGAGATGGTGCGCGAAAAGCGCAACCGCACACCCTACCCCTGGCAGGAACGGCGCGGGCTCGAGGTGTATCAGTATGCCCTGGCCCACGGCGTGCTGCTGCGACCACTCGGCAACGTCGTCTATTTCATGCCGCCCTACGTCATCACCCCGGATGAAATCGACCTGCTGGCCAGGGTGGCACTCGACGGTATCGACCAGGCCACGCGGACTTAGGCTCGCCATGCACATACCGCGACTCTACCTGCCGCTGCCTCTTGTCCTGGGAGAAATCCTGGGACTCGGCGAACAGGCCGCGCACCATGTCACGCACGTCCTGCGCCTGCGTCCCGGCGCGGCAGTGAAGGTATTCGATGGACAGGGATGCGAGCATGAGGCACTGCTGATCGAGGCAAATCGCGCGCGTGTGACGGTCGAGGTGGGAAATGCGACGGTGAGCATTCCCGAGCCGCGTCTCGCGATCACCCTGGCACAGGGGATTCCGCGCGGCGACCGCATGGACCTGATCCTGCAAAAAGCCGTCGAGCTGGGTGTCACGGCCGTGCAGCCGCTGTGGACGGCACGCAGCCAGACGCGCTCCACGGGCGACCGGCTGGAAAAACGCATGCGCCACTGGCAGGGCGTGGTGATCAGCGCCTGCGAACAGTGCGGACGCGCCACTCTGCCGGCGCTGGGAACGCCGGTTGAGTACCGCTCCTGGCTGACTGGTGGATACAGCCACGGTTGCCGTGTACTGCTCGACCCCGATGCACGACAGTCACTGGGCGATATGCAGCCTCCGGGTGATTCCATCCTGTTGCTGGTGGGACCGGAAGGCGGTATCAGCGCCGAGGAGACCCGGCTGGCTGCAGCAGCGGGATTCAGCCGCGTGCGGCTGGGACCACGTATCCTGCGCACCGAAACCGCCGCCCTGGCCATGCTTGCCGGCCTGCAGGCCCTGTGGGGTGACTTGCGCTAAGGGTCGTTTGCGGCACCCGTCCGGCCGTGCTGCCTTCTGGAGCATGTGCAGGAGTTAACTGCCAGTTCCCGCGCGAACCGCGGCAGGCAGGCTTACTCAGGCCGCGGCGTGCCAGTGCCTCTCCAGCATCCCCTGGAGGTAATCGAGGTCCGGAATCACCGCCTGCTCACGGCCGATATAAACACGGCACTGTAATGCCGGCAGGTCGCAGGTCTCGACATCATCGACGATCGTGTTGTCGAACTGGACCGTCCGTGGCAGTGCTGCCGCCACGATGGCATAGTGGCGCACCGGGCTCTCCATCCGTACGGAGTTAATGATGATGAGACGCGAATAAACCGGGTTCGCCGGAACCTTGTCCCCGCACAGCAGCTCGAGCGACACCACCGGGATAATCTCGCCACGCCAGTCCGTTGTGCCCAGCAGCCAGTCCGGCGTATCGGGTTGTTCGTCCGGCACACGGTAATTGCCAATCTCCGCGACGGCCACATGAGGTAGCAGCATGTTCACTTCACGCAAGGGTATCCACAGGCTGCGGAC
This sequence comes from Gammaproteobacteria bacterium, assembly GCA_020027635.1. Taxonomy (GTDB): domain Bacteria; phylum Pseudomonadota; class Gammaproteobacteria; order UBA9214; family UBA9214; genus CAVQCA01. The sequence continues at coordinate 3,039 of JAHKKL010000055.1, read as the reverse complement.
CTGTTCCGGGATGCCGTTCATTTGATGGCTCCATGCAAATGCCTGGATTCTAACCTAACCGTAAACATCCGCTTGTTCCAGCTCCTCCGCCATGGGTATGCCGATCAGTCGATGGATGGTTTTCAGAAGTTCATGCTCCTGAAACGGCTTGCCGAGGTAGTGATTCACGCCGAGCTGCATTGCCCGTTCCCGATGCTTGTCGCCGGTGCGCGAGGTGATCATGGTGATCGGCATGTGCCGCAATCGTTCATCACTGCGTACGTGTCTGGCGAGCTCGAAGCCGTCCATGCGCGGCATCTCGATGTCGAGCAGCATGACATCGGGAATGCGATCCTGCAGCAGGCTCATGGCGTCCACACCGTCCTTTGCCGTCACCACCTCGAATCCGTAGCGCTCCAGCAGTCGTGTGGTTACCTTGCGCACGGTGATTGAATCATCGACGACCATGACCAGCAACCGTTCCTTGGCCCTCGAGTTGGTCGCCGCGGTCGGAGCCTGCGGCCGGACGGCCATGCGGCCCACGGCCGCCATATCCAGAATGAGAATGACACGTCCGTCGCCCAGGATCGTGGCGCCCGATATCCCGTGGACGCTGCTCAGCTGCGCGCCCAGCGGCTTGATCACGATTTCACGATTACCGATCAGTGCCTCCACTTGCAGGGCGAGCCGTTTCTCGCCGATGCGAACCAGCAGCACCGGTATGCGGCCCTGCGTCCCCTCAAGATCCATGCTGCCCCGCTTCAGCAGTGTTCCGAGATGATGCAGCTGGTAAAGGTTGCCTGCATACATGTAGCCTGCATCCGGGGATTTATAGCATTCGGCAAGAAACATCGCGTCTACTCGAACGACGCCTTCGATCGTGCCGAGTGGGATACAGAAGGCATCCTCGCCCGCCCTGACCAGCAGTGCCTGGTTGATTGCGAGTGTGTATGGCAGGCGTATGGTGAAGTTACTGCCCCGGCCGGGGCTGGAATCGATCAACAGCGAGCCGCCAAGCTGCTTGACCTCGCTGTTCACCACATCCATGCCCACCCCACGCCCTGAAATCTGCGTTACCTTGTCTGCCGTGCTGAAACCCGTTTGCAGGACGAACTGCATGACCTCGCTGTCCGACACTTGCGCATCCGCTGCAATCAGGCCACGCTCGATGGCCCGCTCGCGGATGGCATTATGGTTGATGCCTTGGCCATCATCGGCAACCTGCAGCACGATCTCCGACCCCTCACGGTGGAAGGCGATCCTGATGGTACCCGTTTCCGGCTTGCCCGCCTCCCTGCGCTCTTCCGGCCGCTCGATGCCGTGATCAACGGCGTTGCGCAGCATGTGCTCGAGCGGTGCGATAATTCTTTCTATGACATTACGGTCCATCTCGCCCTCGGCGCCGTCGAGCGTAAGCTCGACCATCTTGCCAAGCTCCTCGGCGGCCTGACGCACAATACGCCGCAGGCGCGGGGCGAGCCCGGCAAACGGGATCATGCGTGCCCGCATGAGACCTTCCTGCAGGTCGGTGCTGACCCGCGACTGCTGCAGCAACAATGATTCCGTCTCACGGGTCGTGTTGTCGAGCAGTTCCTGGATGCTATGCAGGTCGCTTATCGTCTCCACCAGCGAACGCGATAACTGCTGCAGATTCGAATAGCGGTCCATCTCCAGCGGATCGAAGTCAAGGTTGCGGTCCTCTGCCTCCCGCTCGAAGCGGTGCAGGATCTGGGTTTCCGTTTCGGTCTCGAACTGGCGCATCTGGTCACGCACACGGTTGATGGTCTGGAGCAGTTCGGCAAGGTTGAACCGGTAAACGCCGATCTGCTGTTCCAGACGGGAACGGTAGATGCTTATCTCACCGGAGTAGTTCACCAGACTGTCGAGCAGTTCGGCCTGTACGCGCACCTGTTCACCCCGAACGCGTGATGCCTTGCGCCGTTCGGGCTGAGGCGGCATGACCCCGTTTTCCCCTGAGGTATCGGACTGCATACTCCCCGCAACCACCGCTTCGACGGCATTGAATGCCACTGCCGATTCCGGGTCATCCGGGGTTGCGACGACAGCCGGAAGTTCCTGTCCGGCCGGGACAACGTCATCTTGCCGGACCTGGTTCACGGCTCCCGCTTCCGGCTCACCTGCTTCAAGCCCTGCCGCCGCATCGATCCCGCGGGTCTCATCCACGGAACCAAGGCGGCTCAGCTGTTCTTCCAGTGCCTGCGCGCTCTCCGGCACCTCCCGCGCCCTGACTTTCTCCAGCATGTCGGCGAGACGGTCGTGCGCATGCCGCAGCAAACCGAACAGTTGATCGGAGATCTCGACCTGTCCGTCGACAACGCGGGTCAGCAGGGTTTCCAGGCTGTGGCTGAGATTGCCGATGGCGCTGATATCGACCATGCGTGCACCGCCTTTCAGGGTGTGCAGCTGGCGCTGGAATTCATTCATCAACTCCCGCTGGCCGGGATCCGCCACCCAGGAATGCAGGGTGGCCTCGCTGTTTTCGATAAGCTCTCCCGCCTCTTCCAGGAAGACATCGAACAACTCGGGGTCGATACCGGCATAGTGATCCAGGCTCCCTGCAGGCATCGCCACGGCTGTCGAGGTCGCATCCGATCCGCCCCCCACCTCCGGATCCGTGGCGGCAGGTTCCGGACCGGAACCGCCATCGCACACCGCCCCGACCGGCGTTTCCTCCAGGGTGACGGCAAAGCGGAAACCTGTCACGGAGTTTACTTCCGGAGGCACAACTGGCAGCAGGGCTTGAATGCTCTCACTCAACGACTGCAGCAACGCGGGATCAAAGGAGCCGTCTGGCAACCTGTCGGCAAATTCAGACATCGCCGCCGTACATGCCTTGAGCACATTCACGGCGTCATGCCCGAGCGGCTGCCGCGCCTCATCCAGTGCACCGAAATAGGAATAGAGATCACCGGCCAGTGCCCTGATGAAGGGGACGTGCGCGGATTCCGCGATACCTGACAGGGTATGCAGCGCACGGTAGAGCGGCTCCGTGACATGACAGGCCACATCACGCTGCTCGCAGTCATGGATAAAATCCTG
>JAHKKL010000348.1 GCA_020027635.1 Gammaproteobacteria bacterium | reverse complement strand
GGCGATCGCCGCGGATCACGGTGAGGCCGTAATCAGCCGGCGGTTGCGTACCAGCCTGCAGGCGGCCCTTGATTACCACTTCGACCGCCAGGATGCCGCATCGGGTATCGGCTCGGTTCGGCAGCGGGCCCTGTTTGCCGGACTGCTCGCGGGCGAGCCGCTTTTCCGTGCGGCCGTGGATGCGGCCGCGACGGCTGATCGCGGCAGTGCAGGTTCGTGAGGAAATCAAACGCCGGGACAGAAACGATTACTCGATCCATTTCTCCAGTGCCGCTATGATCTTCTCGGCCTGGTCCTTGCTGGAGATATTGAACTTGGATTTCTGCTGATACTCACCGCCACGTTTCTGATAGCGGCGAATCGAGTATTTGTCCGGACCATATTGCTGTTTCGTCCGGTCCCAGTCCTGGTACCGGAAGATGATCGTGCACCAGGCGCCCTTGCTGAGAATTTCCTTGCCCAGTTCCTTGACGGTCTCGATGCCATCCTCTTCATAGGTCACTGTCAGTTCATCAGGGTTTGTGGCCATGCCGCGCTCCGGATTGGTGTCGTTGGTTGATCGCGAAAAACCGGCACCGTCGCCGGTTACTTGGGGCGGCCATCATACGGAATTCTCCGGCTGGCGGAAGTCCGTCGCTGTAATTATCAGCAATACAACATGTTATCGCGGCCATCCGTGGCAATGTCACAGGCGATTGTGGTTGCGATGCTTTCAGTCGGTCAGGTGGAGCCGCATCAGATTTCCCATGGCGTCTGCTGCGGGATCTCCACGGGTTGACCGGGCGGCATTTCCGGCGGTTGTTCCGGCGTGGACTCGGGCGGTCCCTGTGGCGGTATGCCGGGCGGCAGTTCGTTCGGCGGTTCCTCCGGCGGTGTTCCCGGCGGGATCTCCGGTTCTTCAGACGGGTTGTGACTGCGCATGACGGATCTCCTGTGTGTCGGATGCTGTCCCCGGTGCAGGGCTTCGCAACCGTTGCCCTGTCGGGAGGGGTGTCATCGACAACGCACGCCGTTCAGGGGAAGGTCAATGCCGCCGCCAGGTACAACAGCAAGGCCGAGATGACGACAACCGTAAAGCCAAACTGGATCGCAAGCAAGGACGCCATAACGGCGCTCACGACCGAGGCACAGCCGTTGATGCCCCACGCCCAGGGTATGAATCCCGGCATCCCGGCGCCGACACGCGCCAGCCCGAGGGGGAAAGGCATGCCCATGCAGAAGGCCAGGGGTGCGATCAGCAGGATGCTGACAAGTACCCGCCATGCCATGGAGATGTTCATCAGGCTGTCGCACAACGGACCCAGCAGGAGACTGTAGGCGAGGCCCAGCGCAATGATGCCGGCCACGGCCTTGCCGGCGAGCCGGGATGGCGGGGCGGTGTCCTTGGGGAAACGCGAAATCGAGGCGCTGCCCAGCCCGGCAAAGACCAGAAAGGCGGTCAGTACCGTGGCCACGGCATAGAGCGGATGATCCAGAAACAGGATGAATTTCTGGATGAAGGCGATCTCGATGAACAGGAACGCCAGGCCGATGGCGAAAAAATACAGCACGATGCGGGTGCGCCGGATGCGGGACGAGTGTGCCGGCGTTTCCCACCGCCGCATCCCCAACGGCAGCAGGATGAGCAGGGTGCTGATGACCACCGCCTGCAGGAGCGTCGCCGCCATGATCAGATAACCCGACTCCAGCAGCGGCAGGCCTCCCTGCCCGCGCAGGGCCAGAATCTCGGGCAGAACTCTCCATTTAAAAAAGTGAAAGAAATACGGTCGGTCATCCGTGGCGGGCTCGATATTGAATTTGTAACGCGCCATGAAGTCGCGGTCACCGCTGCCGTTCAGTGCCGTGGCGGCCTGGAAGAAATACGGTTGTTCCAGAACATTGAACTGATTGGCCTCGGTCTCCTTCATGCCGGGATACCAGGCTACGTCAAACGCGCGCGCCGTGCAGAAGGCGCGCAGGTTCTCGATCTCCCGCGCGGTGAACGCGCCGTCCTTGATCAGCAGCGTGGCGGTCTGCCAGCCGCGGATCAGGGCGAGTTGTCGCTGCGGCTCGGCAACGCCGGTCTCCCGGAGCGCGCGCAGCGCTGTGGCATAGAGCTTGAGCGAATCGCGCGGCGGCAGTTTGATCCAGCGGCTGATCGCGAGGTAGCCACCTGGCGTCAGCCGTTGCAGGTAGTCCTGCAGAGCCTCGACGGTATAGAGGTAGTTTTCGTTCAGGGCATAGAGTCCGGCGCTGGAGGCGCCGAAGGCATCCAGCAGGCTGATCTGTATCAAGTCGTAACGCTCCCGGCTCTCCCTGATGAAGCCGCGCGCATCGGCAATATGCACCCTGACACCCGGGCGTTGATAAAGTCGTCCTGAGTACTCGGCAAAGTCGTTGCTGACGAGATCGATCACCTGGGGGTTGAGCTCAACCGCATCGACCCGCGGTACGCCGTGATTGAGCGCCTGCTGAACCTCGGCCCCGCCGCCAGCGCCCAGGACCAGCACCTGTTCAGGCTCCGCCAGATAGTAGGGCAGGGCCGAGGTCTGCCAATCCAGGTAAGGCAGTCGCTGCTGCCCGGGATTGTGGTTGATCGCGGTCATGTTGTCCGCGTCGGTGAACAGGCCGAGCTGCTCGGGTATCGGGGTATCGGCGTACAGGCTGAGTCCAGGCGCATGGCGCAGCGGGATGCGCTGGCTTTCCACCACCGTCAGCAGACCGAGCGGGCTGGATCGTTCCTCGAGGATACGCGTGCCGCCGATGCGTAGCGTCTGGGGCAGTCCCTTGTAGGGCGAAATCTGCAGCTCCAGCCACGCGTCCGGCAGGGCGATCAGCAGGGCCGCACCCAGCGGCGCCAGGATCGGCCAGCGGCGACGCGCCAGGCGCAGTTCCAGGCTCGCGGCACTCGCGGCTACCAGTCCGAGCACGCCGATGACCCGCAGGGCAGTGCCGGGAAATACGCCGAACAGCAGCAGGACGATGCCCAGGCTGCCGGCACCGGCTCCGAGCAGATCGGCCGCATAAATCCGCGGCACGTCTTTTCCGTAGCGGGTGAGCGCCAGCGCAATGCCGCTGGCCGCGAAGAAGAAAGGCAATGACAGGAGCAGATAGAGCGCGAGCAAGCGCAACGGCTGGTGCCAGTCCCACAGCACCTCTTCGGCGTTGA
>JAHKKL010000347.1 GCA_020027635.1 Gammaproteobacteria bacterium | reverse complement strand
CCTGCTGCCCTATGTTCTCGCGCTTGGCCGGCCGGACTGGAAGTCCTGTAAGCCCTTGACTCGAGGGATCAATATCGAGGCCGGCCAGGTTAAACACCCTGCGCTGAAAGAAACGTTTGCCTGAGTTGTTAAAGGCAACTAAATTAGCGCATTGGCACGTATAGTTACGAAAGAGGATGATTTTGGCTCAGGCACGACGCAAAAAGGACGAGAAAGGCAAACTGGCTCACCATGTCACGCGGGGTTTGCGCGAGGGGGCGCTGCTCTTGCTCGGCACGCTGGGTATCTACCTGTTGGTATCCCTTGCCAGCTATTACCCGGCTGATCCAGGCTGGTCACACAGCAGTTCAGTTGCTGAAATCCGCAATGCCGGCGGTGTCGTCGGAGCTTGGCTGGCCGACGTCCTGCTGTACCTGTTTGGCTACCTTGCCTATCTGCTGCCTGTCATGGTTGCCTACAGCGGCTGGCTCGTCTTCAAGGGACGTACCCCTGCCGGTGGTATCGATCTGCATATTCTGGCGATCCGCTGGTCCGGATTCCTGCTGACGGTAGGCGCCGGGTGCGGGCTGGCTACGCTGGAGTTTGGGCTGTCAACCGGGGTATTGCCGGCCGGCGCCGGAGGCGTACTCGGCAAGGTGGTGGGGTCTGGCCTGGCGGATCTGTTCAGCCTGGTTGGCGCGACCCTGTTCCTGCTGGCGCTCTTTCTCACTGGCGTCACGCTGTTCACCGGTCTGTCCTGGCTCCTGGTGATGGATTTTACCGGCAAATACATGCTGACGGCGGCGGACAATGCCTATGCCATGGCCGGGCGGTTGCCGGAATACCTCATTGGCTGGCGTGCGCAGCGGCAGCGTCAGGAGCACGTTAAGACCATCCAGGAAAAAACCGCCAACCGCAAACCGCCGCGCATCGAGCCGGTGATCAAGCCGGTCCAGAAAAGTGACCGTGAGGAGCGCGAGCGGCAGGTGCCGCTGTTCGACCCGCCCCTGAATACCGAGTTGCCGCCCCTGTCATTGCTCGATCCCCCGCGCCCGACGGGGCAAGGATACTCACCGGCGGCGCTGGAAGCCATGTCGCGCCTCGTGGAGATGAAGCTGCTGGATTTCAACATCGAGGTGCAGGTGGTGGAAGTTCACCCTGGTCCGGTCATCACGCGTTTCGAGCTCGATCTGGGCGCCGGGGTGAAGGTCAGCCAGGTTTCCAACCTGGCCAAGGACATCGCGCGCGCGCTGTCGGCGATCAGCGTGCGTGTCGTGGATGTCATCCCCGGCAAGTCGGTCATCGGGCTTGAAATACCCAATGAACACCGCGACATCATCAGTCTGAGCGAGATCCTGAGCTCGGCGGAATACGACAGCTCGCAATCGCCCCTGACGCTTGCTCTGGGCAAGGATATCGGGGGGCAGCCGGTGGTGGCCGACCTCGCGCGGATGCCGCACCTGCTGGTTGCCGGCACGACCGGTTCCGGCAAGTCCGTCGCCATCAATGCCATGATCCTCAGCCTGCTTTACAAGACGCTGCCGAAAGATGTCCGGCTCATCATGATCGATCCGAAAATGCTCGAGCTATCCATCTATGAAGGCATTCCCCACTTGCTCACCCCGGTGGTGACCGACATGAAGGAGGCCGCCAACGCCCTGCGCTGGTGCGTGGGCGAGATGGAACGCCGCTACAAGCTGATGGCGGCGCTGGGTGTGCGCAATATCGCCAATTACAACCGCAAGGTGAAGGAAGCCGAGGAGGCGGGCGAGCCGATACCCGATCCGCTGTTCAATCCCGAGGAGGTGCTGGAAGGTACCGAGCATCCGGTGCTGCAGCCGCTTCCCTATATCGTCATTATCATCGATGAACTGGCCGACATGATGATGGTCGTCGGCAAGAAGGTGGAGGAACTGATCGCCCGGCTGGCACAGAAGGCGCGTGCCTCCGGCGTACACCTGATCCTCGCGACCCAGCGTCCCTCGGTGGATGTCATCACCGGCCTGATCAAGGCCAATATCCCGACGCGCATCGCCTTCCAGGTCTCGGCCAAGGTGGATTCACGCACCATCCTCGACCAGATGGGCGCCGAGGCCTTGCTCGGCCATGGTGACATGCTCTACATGATGCCGGGCACTTCCGTGCCGGTGCGCGTCCACGGTGCCTTTGTCTCCGATCAGGAAGTACACAAGGTGGTCGACCACCTCAAGGGCCGGTCCGTACCGGATTACATGACGGAAATTCTCGAGTCTTCCTCGGAAGCGGTTCCCGGGCTCTCACCCGCCGAGGGGGAGGACGACGACACGGAGTCGGACCCGCTGTATGATCAGGCCGTGGCCATCGTTACCGAAACCCGGCGTGCCTCCATCTCCGGAGTGCAGCGCCGCCTCAAGATCGGCTACAATCGCGCCGCCCGCATGATTGAACATATGGAGGAAACCGGCATCGTCGGTCCGGCACAGTCCAACGGCAGCCGCGAGGTGCTGGCTCCACCCCCGGTGGATGCCTGATGCGTAGCCCGCTGCGTGCATTGCGTCTCCTACTCGCCGTATCCTTCATCCTGGCAAGTCCGCTGCTCGTCGCGGGCAGCGCCCTTGATACCGTTCATGCCTTCTTCAAGGATCTGCATACCTTGGAGGCGGACTTTCACCAGCAGGTCCTCACCGGCGAAGGTAAGCTGCAACAGGAGTCCAACGGCCATGTCTGGATCCTGCGCCCGGGAAGATTCCGCTGGAATTACCAGACACCCTATAAACAGCAACTCGTGGCGGATGGCCGGCAGTTGTGGTCCTATGACGAAGATCTCGCGCAGGTCAGCGTTCAGCCGATGGACAAGGTGTTCAGCGCGACGCCCGCCATGCTGCTGAGCGGGAATGAACCGCTTGAAAAGGTATTTAACCTGCAGGAACTTCCCGCGAACGATGGCGGACAGCAGGTTCTGCTCACGCCGAAGAGCGATGACAGCAGCGTCATCGAGGTTCGCCTCCAGTTCTCGAAAGATGTGCTGTCGCGCATCGAAGCCAGGGACAACTTCGGGAATACCACCACGTTCACCTTCACCAATCTGGTCCGCAATGCCCCGGTGGATGAGGGCATCTTCCGCTTCGTGCCGCCGCCGGATGCGGACATCGTTGGCGAACCTGACTGATCGGCGGTTAACGGCGGATAGC
>JAHKKL010000346.1 GCA_020027635.1 Gammaproteobacteria bacterium | reverse complement strand
GGAAGGAAGCTCATCTCGATCTTGCGGATACCCTGCCCTTCGCAGACTTCGCAGCGCCCGCCCCTGACGTTGAAGGAGAATCGCCCGGGTCCGTAATTGCGCATGCGGGACTCGGTGGCGCCGGCGAACAGCCGGCGGATGTCGTCCCAGATGCCGACGTAGGTGGCCGGACAGGAACGAGGCGTCTTGCCGATCGGCGTCTGGTCCACTTCCAGCACGCGTTGCAGGTATTCCTGCCCGGTGATCGCGCGGCAGCCGTGTGTCGCGGGTGCTCGCGGTTGCCGGCCGCGTTTGCCCGCCGGCTGCAGGCTGCGGCGCAGGTTCTCGTACAGCACTTCGCGGACCAGGGTGCTCTTGCCGGAGCCGGAAACGCCGGTGACGCACACCAGGCGTTTGAGCGGAAAGCGCACGGTCAGGTTTTTCAGGTTGTGCAGCCGCGCGCCCATGACCTCGATGCAGGGCATCGCGCCGCGGCCCCTGAGATTCACCGCCCGCCGGGCGAACAGGGGATGGCGCAGTGGCTGCGCCAGGAAGCGCCCGGTCAGCGAGCGCGGCTCCTTCATCAGTCGCGCGACGGATCCGGCCGCCACCACCTCGCCGCCGTTCACCCCGGCGCCAGGCCCCAGGTCGATGACGTGCCCGGCGCGACGGATGGTGTCCTCGTCGTGCTCCACCACCACGATGGTGTTGCCTTTGCCTTCCAGCTTGCCGAGCGTGTCGAGCAGCCTGCGGTTGTCGCGCGGGTGCAGGCCGATGGTGGGCTCGTCGAGTATGTAGCACACCCCGCGCAGGTTCGACCCGAGCTGCGCCGCCAGCCGGATGCGCTGTGCCTCGCCGCCGCTCAGCGTGGGCGCCGCGCGGTCCAGCGTCAGATAGGTGAGTCCCACGTCGGCGAGAAAGTGCAGGCGGGAGCGCAGTTCCGGCAGGATGTCGCGGGCAATGCCGGCCTCGCGTCCCGTGAGCCGCAGTTTCGCGAAAAACGCCCCGGACTCCGCCACCGTCTGCGCGGTGAACTCGGCGATGGACCGATCCCGGTAGCGCACCGCCAGCGCGACCGGGTTGAGACGCCGCCCCGCGCAGCCCGGGCACACCGGGGTCTCGCCCTCCCACCAGTCGGTCCACCAGATCTCCTCGCCGCTCTGTTCCGCGTCGAAACCGGCGAGCCTGAGGCCCGTGCCGTAGCAGTCCTCGCACCAGCCGTGTCGTGAGTTGTAGGAGAACAGGCGCGGGTCGGGCGCCTCGAAACTGCGCCCGCAGCCCGGGCAGGCGCGACGTGTGGAAAAGGTGGTCTCCCCGGCGGGCGACTGCACGATGACCACGCCCTGGCCGAACTCCAGCGCGCGCTGCAGCAGCGCGCGCAGCTCCGCCTCGTTGCGCGTACCCACCCGCAGCGAGCCGACCGGCAGTTCGATGTCGTGCTCGCGGTAGCGGTCCAGCCGCGGCCAGGGTTCGGTCGGCCGCAGCTCGCCGTCGACGCGCAGTGCCTTGAACCCCTTGTTCGCGGCCCAGCGGGCGAGGTCGGTGTAGTAACCCTTGCGCGCCGAGACCAGCGGCGCAAGCAGGGTGATGTGATGGTTGCGATGCGTTTTGGTAAGCTGCGCGAGCAGGGACTCCCCGGTCTGCGGTTCGACCGGCAGGTCGCAGTCCGGGCAGTACTGGGTGCCGAGTTTGACGAACAGAAGGCGCAGGAAATGGTACACCTCGGTGAGCGTGGCCACGGTGCTCTTGCGCCCGCCGCGGCTGGTGCGCTGCTCGATCGCCACCGTCGGCGGGATGCCGAAGATGGCATCGACGTCGGCGCGCGCGGCCGGCTGAACGAACTGGCGCGCGTAGGCGTTGAGCGATTCCAGATAGCGCCGTTGCCCCTCGTTGAACAGGATGTCGAACGCCACCGTGCTCTTGCCGGAGCCGGACACGCCGGTGATGACGGTGAAACGCCCGCGCGGGATGTCGACGGTGACGTTTTTCAAGTTGTGTTCGCGGGCATGCAGAATCTCAATGGTGTTCGCCCGTCGAAAATAGGGGTCAGACCTCTTTTTTCGTTGGTGTCCGGAGAATAGGGGTCTGACCCCTATTCTCCGGTACTCGCGCAACGCCGCGCCGGTATGGCTGGTTTGATGGGCGGCTATCTCCGCCGGGGTGCCGGCGCACACGACCTCGCCGCCGGTCTCCCCGCCTTCCGGTCCCAGGTCGATGACCCAGTCGGCGGCCATGATCACATCCAGGTTGTGTTCGATGACGACCAGGGAGTGCCCGTCGACGAGCAGCCGCCGGAGCGCCTGCAGCAGCGTGCGGATGTCGTCGAAATGCAGTCCCGTGGTGGGCTCGTCGAACAGGAACAGGGTGCCGCGGCCTGCGGGTGCGGGGACAGAATTCAATTCTGTCCCCGTTTTCACTTTCTTCCCTGCCCGGGCGAGATGACCGGCGAGTTTCAGGCGCTGTGACTCGCCGCCGCTCAGGGTCGGCACCGGCTGACCCAGCGTCAGATAATCCAGCCCTACCGCGGCCAGCGGTTCCAGCGCCCCGCGCACGGCGGGCTGGTCATGGAAGAAGGTCAGGGCCTCGCTGACCGTCAGATCCAGAATGTCGGCGACCGATTTGCCGTCCAGCCGGATCTCCAGCACCTCCGGCCGGTAACGCCGGCCGTTACAGTCCGGGCAGCGCAGGTAGACGTCGCTCAGGAACTGCATCTCCACGTGTTCGAAACCATTGCCGCCGCAGGTCGGACAGCGCCCGCTGCCGGAGTTGAAGCTGAAGGTGCCGGACTTGTAGCCGCGCGCCTTCGCTTCGGGTTCGGCGGCAAAGCGTTCGCGGATGGCGATCCAGGCGCCGACGTAGCTGACTGGGTTGGAGCGGGTGGTCTTGCCGATCGGCGACTGGTCGACCAGCACTACCGCCTCGATGCGCTCATGGCCGTGAATGGCGCGGTGCGTCCCCGGCGTCTCGGCCGGCTGGCCCTTGAGCTTGGCGAGGGCGTTATAGAGCACATCCTGCACCAGCGTCGACTTGCCGGAGCCGCTCACGCCGGTGATGCACACCAGCCGGTTGAGCGGCAACCGGACATCGACCGTCTTGAGGTTATGCGCGCTGGCGCCGCGGATTTCCAGAAAGGTATCAATGGGGTCAGACTCGATTGATTTCCTTCTTCCCGG
>JAHKKL010000054.1 GCA_020027635.1 Gammaproteobacteria bacterium | reverse complement strand
GCCGTCGGCCTGCGCGGCATCCACGATGGTAGCGCACACGTCGGTCGCGTCAGGCACGCCGTCGCCGTCGGTGTCGGGCGGACCGCCGACCTCGCACGCATCGCCGGTCCCGTCACCGTCGGCGTGCGCATGCAGGGGTGTCAGGATTACCGTGATGTCTTCATCATTCCCGGGTAACGACATTTCGGTCTCCACGGGGTCTGCCGGCAGCACAGTCCAGGCAGCCGGTGAAACGGCAGGCGGTTGCTCTGGATTCCCGTACTCTTTATTCGTCGCGGCGGGTGCAGGCATGACGGCCGCTTCCCCGGGCGCCGGCCCGGCGAAAATGTTCGAAACGCGCCCGGGAACTGCTTCGGACCGGCATTGTATCTCCGCGGCCTTTTTGCTTGCGGCGCCGAAGTGGTCAAACTGGAACCCTGGGGTGAATATCTCGATTTCTTCGACTTCCGCGTCATCGCCATGGAGGAGATAGCCGGTGTTCGCGAGGGTCGACGGTTTCGTCATAACGAAGACGGTCTCGGCATTATTCTCCGTTTCAGGTTCGGCCAGCATCGCCTGATATGTCTCAAAAGCGGTTCTCGCAGGGGCGGGATCATCATCATAGGCCACCTTATTGCCGCCTATTGAAATTGCCCGGGACAGGCACTCGTCGGCAGCGGTGATCAGTTCACTGAGCTGCATATCCCTGCGGATTTCGGGTGACGCGACACCGATGCTGACAGTAACGGTCGCCTTGTCGTTACCTGATTTGAATACGCGTGTGGCGATACTGGTGTTGATGCGTTCCGCCAGACTGCGTACTCCCGCCTTGCTCATGCCGGGCAACAGCAGTGCAAATCGTGCTGTTCCGATGCGTGCCACCGTATCCTCCTGACGGATTGATGTGCCCAGAATTTTCGCCAGGGTCTGGATGATGGACTCGGAAAAGGACTCTCCATACTGCCGGTATACCGCACCATACTGATCGATTTCTACGCGCAACAGGGTAAGGGTGCTGTCGTGTCGTATGGCATAGGAAAGTTGCTGGTAGCCGCGTTCCATGAAAGCAGCTTCGTTGGCAAGCCCGGTAAGGTGATCGAGTGTCGACCTTTCCTCCAGAGCGGTGTTTTCTTCCTTGAGGGTGTTGGTGACGGCGTGGGAATTGGCATGGGCCTGTGTACGGGCGAGCAGATGTACCGCATCGAAGGGTTTGCCGATAAAGTCGGTGGCACCGGCCTGGCGCGCGCGCTCCATGGTAGTCTCGGTATCATTCGCGCCGGTTATTATGATGACGGGAAGTTCACGGACTTGGGGGAGGTGGGAACTCCTGATCCGCTTGAGCAGGCCGAAACCATCCAGATTTGGCATGGTGAGATCGGAAACCACAAGGGAGACGGGCAAATCACCACTGAGGATTTCCCACGCATTCTCGCCATCGACGGCTTCAATGGTTTCGAAGTGATCCCGCAGAATCTTGCGGGCCGTTACCCGGATAACCTTGGAGTCGTCTACAATCAGTAGTCGTTGTTTTTCCTTGGGCTTGTCGCTCATTTCGGTTCCGGATTCGTACACTTCATGTGTGCTTCTGGGTATCGACAACTGCTGGACGACCTTTAGATCGGCCATCGGTAATCGACGAGTCTATCCGGTTCGACGATCGCAGGATGCCGGCTGTTTGATTTATCGACCCGCGACTTAATCAGGATCCAGACGGGGTGATATGATCCCGGGCTGACGGAATGCAGCAAGGCGGAGAATCCGCCGCGGCAGGCAGTTGCAATGGCGACGCGGCATGTTGACCGGACCTCCCGGGAACTCCGGTGACATGGACCCGGGATATCATCAGTCGGGTAAGTTGTGGATGAAACTGGCCATCAACAAGGCGTATTCATGGGTTACCCGTCTGGTCTGGGAATATGACCTGCGTCAACTGAGTGCCCCGCGCAAGATGGTGGTCTTCATTGCGCGTGTTCTGCACATGCTTGTGAGGGAGTTGCTGGGCGGGCAGCTCAACCTGCGCGCCATGAGCCTCGTCTATACCACGCTACTGTCTCTGGTTCCCCTGCTCGCAGTCAGCTTCTCGGTGCTAAAGGGTTTCGGTGTCCATAACCAGATCGAACCGATGCTGTACAATTTTCTGAAGCCGCTGGGTCCTGGAGGAGCCGGGTTGGCCGAGAAGATCGTAATCTTTGTCGACAATGTTGAGGTTGGCGTGCTGGGTTCGGTAGGTGTGATACTTCTCATCTATACGGTCATCGCGCTATTGCAAAAGATCGAGAAGGCCTTCAATTACGTCTGGCAGGTTGAGCATTTGCGCCCGATCGTTCGGCGTATCAGCATCTACCTCAGCGTGGTGCTGATGGGCCCGGTCATGCTCTTCATTGCCACAGTTCTCAGCTCGGATATCGCGCGGCGCCTCATCGCGATCAAGCCATTTACCACAGTGCTTCTGTCTGCGGGTGAACTGCTTCCCTATTTCCTCGTATGCCTGGCATTCACGTTTATTTATATCTTCATGCCCAACACCCGTGTCCAGGTGCGGGCCGCGCTGGTCGGCGGCGTCATAGCCGGAATTTTATGGAAAATTACCGGCTGGGGATTTTCGGTCTTTATCGCCTCCTCCTCGAAATATGCCGCGATCTATTCGAGCTTCGCAATTCTGATCCTGTTGCTCATCTGGCTTTACATGAGCTGGCTGATTCTGCTCGTGGGCTCGCAGATCGCCTTTTTTGTGCAGTACCCGAAATACATGACCCTGAATCGGGAGCAGCTTGTGCTGAGCAACCGGCTGCGAGAACGGCTGGCGATTCAGATCATGTACTTGGTTGCCAGCGACTCTTACCATAACAGGCCGCCATGGTGTCTTGATGCGCTGGTAGATCGACTCGATCTCCCGAAGGAATCGGTGCAACGCGTCGTCTCGATACTGGTTGAGTATGGCTACTTGGCGGAGGTTGCCGGTGAGGATCCGCCGGTATACCTGCCGGCTCACGCTATTGAAGCCATGCAATTGGCCGACATGCTGGCCGATGTGCGCCAGGCTGGCGAGACTCGATTTCTGAACAATCAGCAGTTAAAGCCGATCAAGGTCGCCGATCAGGTGGTACTGGAACTTGAAACCGTGTGCAGGGAAACGACGGGTGGCAGGACGTTCAAGGACCTGGTGCTTGCCGGGAATGGGGAACAGGAGTGTTAATGTGCCTGCATTGTGGTCGCTATTGCCGTCTCTGGTTTTTCACTGGCCTGCGGTGAAGCTGCCTTGACGGTGATCCATTGCGGTAGCTTGGTGCCGAGTTCACGGTACAGCTTTTCTGTCGGCATGGCGGGGCACCCCACGAGGCCGGGTTCGTGGCTGACGTGGTAGTACCAGGCCGGGTAGCCGCCAAGCATGGCAGGGGCCGTGGACGGATAGGGGCCGATACTGTAGACGGATGCGCCATTTATCAGCCAGTCTCCGCCGCATAATTTCCTTCCTACCTCGTCCTTTGCCCGGCCCAGTTCGATATGGACGAGCGCCGCGGCCACGGAGGCCGTTCTCGCCCTGTCTCTCGGTATCCATGCGAAAACATGATCCAATTGCGGATCTGCCGAAGCCATGTCACTGGCGCCGACCGATTTTCTGCCGGCGTCTTCGTGTATCTCCATCCGCTGTGTTGCGCAACCCAAAAGCAGCGCGGCCAGGGTAATCAGGGTAGTGTTCATGATATGGCTGGGTTGCATGCCGGCAGAGTCTCTTGTCATCTCCGAACCTGATATGATCTGACGATTAATGTCCGTCACTTCCTGGGTATCAGCATAGTGATCCTGGGCCGGGGATTCTGCGAACCGGTGCTGATAATTGCACACGCCCCGCTGGCGGCGTAATCCGGAGATTTTGCTGCTACGATAATGACATGCAGTCGGGTTCAGGTGGGTTGTCATGCCAGTTCGCCAAGGACAGATTGATGAATGCGTCGAGGCCCTGTGTCACCAGGGCTGCAGCATGGTCTATCGCTATATCAGGGCATTACAGCAGGACGAGGGATTTCCTGAGGTGGCGGATCTTTCCACGGCGGAACGCCTGTCGGTGCTGGCGCAGCTCGTCGCCATCATGGATATCTATGATGGCAGCTGTGATAGTTAGAGGCGCCGGGATAAATGGTTTTCCAGGAGAGATTTACCGTGACAACCCGGGGACGAGGCACCTATCCGATCACTGAGGCTGTTCAGGAGAGGGTGCGCAGATCAGGTGTGCAGACCGGGATGTGCAACGTGTTTATCCACCACACCAGCGCGTCCCTGATTCTCTGTGAGAACGCCGATCCGGAAGTGCGTGCCGATCTGGAGCGTTATATGAACCGCCTGGTTCCGGATGGAGACCATCTATTCGAGCATACGGCGGAGGGAGCGGACGACATGCCGGCTCACGTCAGGAGTATTCTGACCGCTGCAGAGTTGACACTCCCGGTTACCCGGTTACGCTGCGGGTTCGGCACCTGGCAGGGATTGTATTTGTGGGAGCATCGGATCTCAGGGCATCAGCGGCACGTGACGGTAACGGTCTATGGCGAATGACGGAGATCCCCTCAGTGCTGGCGCGGCTGGTTCTTTTCTGATTCCACCTTGATCTTGAGGTCGGATATCCGCGGGGTGTCTCCGAACAGCTCATCACTGTACCCCTCATCATCGGGATGACCGCTATCCGCAAGCAGGCCCTTGTCCGCGGTTTCCAGGGAGGGCGTTTCCACCTCCCCGTCGCATAACTCCCGGGCACCGGTGGCAAGGTGTTCATAGACGGCGCGGTAGCTCTGGGTCATTTCCTGCACAAGTTCGGATGTGCGCATGAAATGCTGGGTGACCTGGTCCCGATAATCAGAAAACCTCTCCTTGAGCTCGCTCAACTCTTCCCGCAGTTTCGCGGTGTGGCTGTAACGGCCCAGGAACAGGTAGGCGCCAATGCACCCGAGAACCAATCCGAGTGCAAAACTCAGGATACCCACCGCCCAGATTGATGTGTCGTCATCGAGTGGAATCACGCCTGATCTTACCTCCATGCCCTCACTGTTGACGGCTTGCCCCCATCGGCGGGGCAGCCGGAAATGCGCGCGTACACGAATTATTGCGGTTTATTGTAATGGATAGATGACTGGCAGGACACCGGAAAATGCCGTCTGAACCGGTATCTCGCCGGGCGGTTGTTCCCCGCCGTCGTTCCGCTCGCTAGACCTTCACATCTCTGGGCATCCTCCCTGCGGATGCGTGCCTCTTGGCGTCATGGCAATACATCAAACTCTGTTTATTCAACCCATTCCCGTGGAAGAACAGTCGCGACGTACCGATCTTTCCCCGAAAATGGCACTACCCACACGCACCATGGTGGATCCCTCGGTGACCGCAATCTCGAAGTCCCCGCTCATACCCATAGATAGTTCACGGAACATGCCGTCACCAAAACGCAATGCGCAGGCATCGCGCAGTTCACGTAGCTGCGAGAAGGCCCGGTGGCAATCGGCTACGGAAGCCTCACGCCGTCCGATCGTCATCAAGCCGCGCAGCCTGATGCCATTCAGACCGGCTTGGAACAACTCATCCACGAAGGAAAAGACGCTAGCCGGTTGCATACCGAACTTGTCCGGGTCATCTGCAACATTGATCTGTAATAGGGTGTTTACCACCATACCCCTGGCCTCGGCGTGACTGGAAAGTTTGCGGGCGAGTTTCAGACTGTCCAGCGTATGCAGCCATGCAAAGTTGCCCGGAATATGCCTGACCTTGTTGGTTTGCAGGTGCCCGATGAAGTGCCATTCATTTGCCGGGTCCTGCATGAGCGACAGCTTGGACATGGCGTCCTGAACGGTACTTTCCCCGAAGATATGCTGCCCTGCGTCGATGGCGCGGATGATGTCTGCGCTGCTCACGGTTTTTGACACCGCGATCAGGCGGATTTCATCCGGATTCCTTCCGGCCGACACGGCCGCGTGGCGGATGCGCTCCCGGACGGCCAGCAGATTGGCCACGATATCGGGTAACGGTCTTGTCATGCCAGGGGGGTGCGGCCGTCAGGGACAGACAAGATTGCGGGGTGTGCCGCCCAGCCAGGCCCTGATGTTGGCGGCAATCTCATCGATGAGTCTTTGCCGGGCATTGATGCTGGCCCAGGCGATATGTGGCGTAACCAGCAGGTTTGGCAGTGATATCTGCAGCAACGGATTACCGCGGTGCGGCGGTTCCTCGCTCAGTACATCGACGGCGGCTCCCGCAATCCGTCCGGTGCGTACCGCCTTGAGCAACGCGTCCTCATCAACGATGCCGCCGCGTGCCGTGTTGACCAGAATGGCATCACGACGCATCAGCCCGAGTTCCCTGCCGCCGATCAGATTGCGCGTCCGCTCCGTCAGCGGACAATGCAGACTGACCACATGGGATGCTTCCAGCACGTCGTCCAGCGGTACTCGATCCGGGCGCAGGGGGGATCCGGGCCGCTCGGCGATCAGGACGTTCATACCGAAGGCCTTGCCCATCGTGGCGACGGCACGTCCCAGTTCGCCATAACCGACGATACCGAGCGTCAACCCTCTCAGCTCCCGGATGGGGAAATCCAGCAGGCAGAAATCATCGGCATTCTGCCAGCGGCCCTCCTCAATGGCCGTGCGGTATTCGTACAACCGTCGCATGAGGGTGAGTATTTGCGCATAGACATGCTCTACGACCGATGGGGTGGCATAGCCGGTGACATTGCAGACGGTGATATTCCGGTCGCGGCATGCATCGAGATCAATATTGTTGGTGCCGGTCGCAGCAATACACACGAGTTTCAGCTTGTGCGCTGACCGGAGTGCGGTCCCGTCCAGTCTGACCTTGTTGCTGACGAGGATGACGGCATCGCGGGCATGATCGATGACCTGGGACGGTGCGGTCCAGTGGTGCCATGTCCATAGCGTCACCACCGATCGCAGTGATGTCAGGTCGAGGTCATTCCGGTCCACCGTGCGAAGGTCAAGGAACGCACCGTGCATGAACGTGCTAGTCGATACCCAGCATGGCTTGCTTCAAGGCGTTGGTGACCGGGTGCGCGCCCAGCCAGATTCCGAGCAGGGAGTGGAAGAAGGACTCGCCCTCCACATTGCCGCGCCGTTCACCGTTTATCTGCACTTCGGTCCCGGTGCCCGGCAGGTAACAGATCCTGATGGACTCACTCCTGTGCATGGTGCGGAAGAGGGCGTTGAATTTATCGAGTTGCGGTTGAAGTGCCTGCATTTCAGCCGCGGTGTGATTGGCGGCCAGGCCGTCTGCCCATGCGCCGGTGATCTTCTCCTTGCTGACTTCCTTGTAGAGGAAATGCATCACTACACAGGCCGGACCCGAACCGGAAAGAATCGCCTGCGCATCGCTGGTTTTCGCCGGCAGGTAAAGCGCACCGATATAAATATCAAGGAACAGTTTTTCCCTGATACCAGCGCCGTTCAGTATCAGCGTGGGGCCGCCGTTTGCCAAAGAGAGGGCATTGGGGATCTCGACGCCGCTTAGTGTGACGGCTGTGGCCGGGATACTCGTGAGGATCAGATTTAATAACAGAAATATTGCTCTCGTGCGCATCGTGTTGCTCCGTTGGTTATCGGGATGATCGGACAGGTTTCCCCCGGCGGATTTACTGCCTCTGGGGAGAATGACGGATAATTTCCTCCACATGTACAGGGAAGAGATTCTCCTTGAGATCGCTACAGTATTTGCTGAGGGTGAGCTTGACAACCGGGAATGCCAGTTCGTCCCAGGGTATCTCGTGTTCTCCAAACAACCGGACCTCGAGGCTCTCCGGGCCAGGTTCAAATCTTTCCTCCTCGAGACTGGCACGGAACATCAGGTAGACCTGGCTGATATGGGGGATGCTGAAAACCCCATAGAGTTTCATCTTGCCGACGCGGGCACGGGCTTCTTCCCATGTCTCGCGGGCGGCGGCCTGCTCGGTCGTTTCACCGTTCTCCATGAATCCCGCCGGCAGGGTCCACAGGCCGTAGCGCGGTTCGATGGCACGACGGCACAGCAGAAGGCGGCCTTCCCAGTCCGGTATGCAGCCGGCCACGATTTTCGGATTCTGGTAGTGAATCGTGGCGCATTCTTCACACACGTGGCGAAGACGGTCGTCGCCTGCGGGGACCTTTACGATTAACCTTGCGCCGCAGTTGCTGCAGAAGATCATGAGAATCTCATGTGAATGGGTTTTTCAGACCGGGATGGGTAGTGCCTGATGACAATAGCATATATCCGGAGGCTAAGGCAGAGTATACGGAACGTGAAAATCCTGTTGAATTCACTGTGTATTGTGCGGCGCCACAGAGGTAATCCGGACAACATGCTGAATCCCGGGAGATGGCGAGCATGTAGAAGGACGACATATCGTGCCCCCTTCCATAGAAAGGAGCAAATAATGAGAATAGTGGTTGCGTTGGGAGGTAACGCCCTGCTCAAGCGCGGCGAGCCGATGACCCATGACGTGCAGCGAGCCAACATCCAGGTTGCTGCCCGGGCTCTGGCGCCGGTCGCCAAAGAGCACCAGCTGGTGTTGGCGCACGGCAATGGTCCCCAGGTGGGTCTGCTGGCGCTCCAGGCTTCTGCCTACAAGGATGTTGAAGCCTATCCGCTGGATGTCCTCGGGGCGCAGACCGAGGGCATGATCGGCTACATGATCGAGCAGGAGCTGGGCAACCTGGATGT